>DASSHR010000346.1:0-4701 GCA_035692745.1 Candidatus Limnocylindrales bacterium
CGGCGCCGGTAGTCCTCGAGGGTCTTGCATTCGTGGAGCGGGTCGAACGGCCGGCCGATGTCCTTGGACGGCGTCTGGCTCGCGGGCGGGTTCTGGGACGCCTCGTAGATCCAGTCGCCGAGATGCAGGACGAACGCGATGTCGTCGCGCTCGGCGAGGCGGGCGTAGGCGTTGAAGTGGCCGGCGTTGTACTTCGCGCACGAGACCTGGGCGAACCGGATGCGGGCTGCGTCGCCGGCCGGCAGCGTCCGCGTGCGACCGATCGGCGAGGTCTCCCCATCGACCTCGAAGGAGTACGTGTACGGCGTGTCCGGGCGAAGCCCGCCGACGTCGACCGAGACCGTCCAGTCCGCATCCGGTCGGGCGAGCGTTTGGCCGTGGCCCGCCGGACGGCCGTCGGTCGCCTCCGCGAGGCGCCATCGAACGGCCACCGGCGCGTCGCCCTCGGCGCCGCTCACGCGCGTCCAGATGACCACGCGTCGATCGGTCGGGTCGCCGCTGGCGACCCCGTGCCGGAACGGCCCGCTCATGCCAGCGTGAGCTGCTCCGGCGTCGCGGCCTCGTGGATCGCGCGGGCGCAGGCGATCCCGGACTCGAGCGCACCCTGGATCCACGCGTGATACAGCGAGCAGTGTTCGCCCGCGAACAGGATCCGGCCCTCCGGCCGCACGATGTCCGCCTGGAGCTGGGACTGCTGGCCCGCCTCGAACATCGCGAACGCACCGTTCGCGAAGCGGTCGTTGTACCAGGCGTACGAGGCGCCGACCTCGTAGACCTCGCGGATCCGGGGGTGGATCTTCGCGACGTCCTCGAGCGCCTCCTCGAGCCGCGTCTCCTCGTCCATCGCGCCCCAGCGGGCCGCGTCCTGGTCCCACGTGTAGCTCGCGAGCAGCACGCCGCGCGACGTCGTCGGGTCGGGCGTCGGGTAGTTCATGCGCCGGATCGGCAGGTCCGTGACCGTCGCGCCGCCGAAGATGCCGTCCTCCTGCTCCCAGATTCGCTCGCGAACCTGGAACAGGATCTTCGTGGACGCGGCGTAGCCGAGCTGGCGGATCGCGCGCTGCTTCTCCCTCGAGAAGGGGGTCATGACCTCGACGGTGCGCAGCACCGAGAAGGGCAGGGTGACGATCGCGTAGTCGCCGGTGACCGAGTACCGCCCGGCCTCGGTCTTCACGTGGACCGTGACCGAATCGGCGTCCTGGTCGATCGCGTGCACCTCCGTCCCGAACCGGACGAGGTCCGGCATGGCGCGGTAGAACGCGTTCGGCAGGTTGTCCATGCCGCCCACGATCTCCTGCATGTCCTCGTACGCCTTGCCGAAGTCCTCGCGGAACTCCTCCATGACGGCGTTGTTCAGCCCGGATTCGACGAAGTTCATGACGCCGTACATCTCGATGGCGCCCTCGGAGAAGCCGCGCACCTCGAGGAACTCGCGGATCGTGTAGCCGTCGTACTCGCGCCGGATTCGCTCCCAGCCCGCGGATTCGTCCGCGGCCAGCCATGCACGGAGCTCCTCCGTGGCGGCTTCCCAGAGCGCCGTCGACGATTTGCCCTGTTCGCTCGGGGTGACCTCGAACCCGAGCTCGTCGGGCGCGAGGCCCGCCTCCTCGGCCGTCATCCGTCGACCGCCGACGTGGACCAGGCCCTTCGGGTTGCCCATCACGAACGGGCGGAGCTGGAGCCCGAAATGATCGACGTAGCCCAGGGTCAGGTCGTGGACCCGCGGGATGCGCATGGCGCCCGCCTCGGCATACAGCCCGGGCGCAAAGGTGCGCAGCGTGTGCACGCGGCCGCCAACGCGGTTCTGCGCCTCGAGGACGATCGGCTCGTGGCCGGCCCGTGCCAGCTCATAGGCCGCAACGAGGCCGGCCATGCCGGCGCCGATGACGATGACCCGCTTCGGCGCCTGGTCACGCCGCTCCAGTGGCTGCATGCCCGCAGTGTGCCCGACGAGCGGCCGGTCGGGCGCGACAAGGCGCGATCGTGGCAGGCGTCAGGAGTGGTAGGTGCCGCTCGCCTCGATCGTGGCCTTGCCGTCCGGCCCCTTGAGCTTGCGGCAGGTGAACGAGCCCTGGACGGTCGTCCCGACCTCGGCCATGCCGATCGTGCACTCGCCCGCCGCCGAGGTGAACGTGACCGGCTGGCCGGCCACGAGCGCGGTGATCGTCAGGACGAGATGCTCGTCCGTGGTCCGCGTTCCGCGATCGAGCGGCCCGGCGATCGACAGCTTCGTCTGCTGCGCATCGCCCCAGGCCAGGGAGACGCTGCCGCCGCTCACCTGCTGCCCGCCGGCGAGGCCGCCGAGCGTGAAGGTGCCGGTCGCGACGCCGGAAAGGTTCATGGAAGCCTCGCCGGATGGCGGCGCGATCGTGGGGACTGCGCTTGGCCCCAACGTCGGGGTCGAGGCGGTCGCGGTCGGCGATGCTCCGCCACCGGACAGGAGCATCAGGCCGACGACGATCACGACGACGAATCCGGCCCCGGCGGCGATCCGCGAGGTCCGGAAGAGGGTGACGATGCGGGCAAGCGGACCCGGGCCCTGCGGCAGCTCGTCCTCGGGCACCGGGAGGTCGTCGATCGGCGATGGCGCGGCGGCAACCGTGCGGTCGGCGACCATGGCAGCGACCGGCTGCGGCTCCGCAGCCGGTTCGACGGTGCTGGGTTCAGGCTGGACGTGGGCCTCGTCGTCCATGGCGGCGCCGCCGTATGCGGCCAGCGGCATGTCGTCGAGGGACTTCGGAGGTGTCGGCATGCCGGGATCGTCCCGGTCGAACGGCCGACGGTCAATCCGCCAAGCGTCCTACGCGGACTTGCACCGTTCGACGAATCGGCCGATCCGGACGAGGGCCTCCTCGAGGCGCTCGTAGGAGGTCGCGTAGCACGCCCGGACATGATCCGCGCCCGACGGCCCGAAGGCGCTGCCCGGGATCACCGCAACATGCTCCTCCTCGAGCAGGCGCTGCGCGAAGGTGTCGGCGTCGAGGCCGGTGGACGTGATCCGCGGGAACGCATAGAACGCACCACGAGGCTCGAACGTCTCGAGGCCCAGGGCGTTGAACCCGTCGACCACCAGCCGGCGCCGGCGGTCGTACTCGGCGCGCATCTGCTCGACGTCGGGCTCGCCTTCGACGATCGCCGCGAGCGCCGCGTCCTGGGCGACGGTCGGGGCGGACATGATCCCGTACTGGTGGATCTTGAGCATGCCCTCGGTGATCCACGCCGGCGCCGCCAGCCAGCCGATGCGCCAGCCGGTCATCGCGTACGCCTTCGAGAAGCCGCCCATGAGGATGGTCCGCTCGCGCATGCCCGGGAGCGACGAGAACGCCCGATGGCGGTACGTGCCGTACGCGAGCCGGTCGTAGATCTCGTCGCTGTAGACGAGCAGGTCGTGGCGCTCGGCGATCCGCGCGATCTCCTCCTGCACGGCGTCCGGGAGCACCGCGCCGGTCGGGTTGCACGGGTAGCCGAGGAAGATCGCCTTCGTGCGCGGGGTGATCGCCGCTTCGAGCGCTGCGGGGTCCAGCGCGAAGTCGTCCTCGAAGCGCGTCGCGACGTGCACGACGGAGCCACCGGCGAACACGATGGCCGGCACGTACGCGACGTAGCTCGGCTCGTGGAGGATCACCTCGTCGCCCGGGTTGCACGTCGCCCGCAGGGCGAGATCGACGCCTTCCGACGCGCCGACCGTGATCAGGAGCTCCGACCTGGGGTCGTAGCGGACGGCGTACAACCGCTCCAGGTGCGCCGCGAGGGCCTTGCGCAGCTCGATCGTGCCGAGGTTGGCCGTGTAGTGGGTGCGGCCCTCGCGCAGCGACTCGACGCCGGCCTCGATGATGTGGCGCGGGGTGTCGAAGTCCGGCTCGCCGATGCCGAGGCTGATGACGTCCGTCATCGTCGCCGCGATGTCGAAGAACTTGCGGATGCCCGAGGGCGGGACCGCGTGGACGCGATCCGCGAGGGCACGATCCGCGAGGGTGGGTCGGGGTGCGGTTGCGGCCATCGCGCGGAAGCCTACGGCATCGGGAAGCGCGGGCGCGCGGTCACGCCCCCGCGAGGCGGGCGGCGCGTTCCATCGGCGTCGGGCCTGCCGCGTCGTCGGCGAAGGCGAGCTGGGCCGGTTCGGCTTGACGCCATTCCGCGTCGGTGGTCAGCGCCTCGTACGCCCGCCCGAAGCGGAGGATCTCGAGCTCCGACCACGGCGGGCCGATGAACTGCAGGCCAACCGGCAGGCCCTCCGACAGCCCGCACGGAACCGACACGCCCGCGATGCCGGCCATGTTCGCGGGCAGCGTGCAGGCGTCGTTGAGGTACATCGCCACGGGGTCGGCGGTCTTGGCACCGAGCCGGAATGCGACGGTCGGCGAGGTTGGCGCAACGAGCGCGTCGATGCCGCGGGCGAACACCTCGTCGAAGTCGCGCTTGATCAGCGTCCGCACCTTTTGGGCCTTGAGGTAGAACGCGTCGTAGTAGCCGGCCGAGAGCGCGTACGTGCCGAGCATGATCCGGCGCTTCACCTCCGGCCCGAAGCCTTCGCCTCGGGTCGCGAGGTAGTCGGCGATGAAGTCGCCGCCGGGCTCGCGGACGGAGTGGCCGTAGCGCACGCCGTCGTAGCGGGCGAGATTCGCCGAGGCCTCTGCGGGCACGACGATGTAGTACGTCGCGAGACCGTAGTCCGTGTGCGGCAGCGACACCTCCTCGACG
>DASSHR010000347.1:0-3437 GCA_035692745.1 Candidatus Limnocylindrales bacterium
GCCGCGGGGAGCGTGCCCGAACGGGCAGAACTACCCCGGACGGCATTGCCTCCGCGCATCCGGAGCGCGATCCTGAAGGCTGCAACCCACGAGAGGGACGAGACCCATGCACGAGCTCGACCGGGAACCCCAGGCGATCCAGCGCCGGACCACGACGTCCGGCGAGCCGACGACGTCGAACGAGATCGCCGGCTACGCGCCGGCACGAGCTCCGAAGGGCGTGCACGGCGAGGCCTCGCTCCTGCACCTGCAGCGCATGGCCGGCAACGCGAGCGTCGTGCAGATGCTTGCCGAGGAAGGCGCGATCCCGTCGGAAGAGGAGCGCTCGCCGGTGCACGACGTCATCGGCAAGGGCGGCGGCACGCCGCTCGACGAGGGCACGCGCTCGTCGATGGAATCGAGGTTCGGCCAGGACTTCGGCGACGTGCGCCTGCACACGGACGCCCAGGCGTCGGCGTCCGCGGAAGCCGTTGGCGCCAACGCGTACACCGTCGGCAACGAGATCGCGTTCCGGAGCGGCCATTTCGACGCGTCGTCACCGACCGGCCAGCGCACGCTCGCCCACGAGCTGAGCCACGTCGTCCAGCAGCGCAGCGGCCCGGTCGACGGCACCGAGGCGGCGGGCGGGATCCGGCTCAGCGACCCGAGCGACCGCTTCGAGCGCGCCGCCGACGCCACCGCCGACCAGGTCATGAGCTCCCACGCCGAGCCGGTCGGCGCCGGCGCGGGCTCCGCGTCTGGCGGCACGTCCGTCCAGCTCGAGGAAGCCGAGGAGGGCGACGAGGGCGGTGCTCCCGTGCAGCGCGAGGCCGCGGGCGGCGAGCAGGAAGAAGACGAGATGGGCGCCGGTTGAGCGAGCCCGGAGCCCGAGCTGATGCGTGACCCTGTACCGGTGAGCCGGAACCTCGTCGACCAGATCGCGGACGCGCGAGCAGAGGTTGCGGCCGCCGGCAAGCAGCTGACCGAGCGCGCGAACGACGTGTTCCGTGCGACGTCGCTGATCGTGCTCGAGACGGTCGACCAGCGGCTGGAGGCGATCGTGTTCGGCCAGCCGGAGCACACGGCCGAGCTCGGCAGGAAAGGCGTCGACAAGCTGCAGGCGGATCTCGCGGCGGTGAAGGCAAAGCTGCCGGCCGAGAGCGCGAAGCGCCTCGTCACGGCGTTCTCGTGGACGTTCCCGCAGGAGGCGGCGTGGATCGGCGAGGGCGACAAGACGCCGCTCTACCAGGGCGGCGGGGATCTGCCGTGGATGATCGACGACGCGATCCGGACCTCCGCCGCGGCCGCCGGCCGGCTCGCCGCGGACGCGGGCTTCGAGATCACGCCGCGCAGCCAGTGGGCGCGCGATGGTGACGGCACGGTCCAGCGCTTCCTCGGCCCGTATGCCACGCCGCCGAAGCTCGTGATCGCCCTGCGGGCGTACTCGGACGCGCGGATGCGCTACTTCCGCAAGCTGCGGGTGCTGCGCCGCCTCGAATCGGAGAAGTCCGCGCGCGACGCTCAGATCGAGGCCGAGGTCGCGCGCGAGGCGACGATCCTGCCGGCAACCGTCCTCTGGTCCGCCTCGGCCAAGCCGAGCGTCTGACGCGACCCCCGCCCGACGCAGACCGCGCGACCTCCCTCGCTTGATGCGCCGCCAGGTAGTCGTCCTTGTCGCAGCGCTGATGCTGCACGGCTGCTCGATCCTGGCGCCCGCCGGGCTGACGGAGGTCTCAACCCCGCTGCCGAACTTCGCGACGACGATCGAGACGCCTGAGGGGACCGTCGGCGTCGTCAAGGGCGACGGCAGCCTCCGGCTGGTCTTCGTGATCGGCGGCGGCGGTTCAGGGACGTTTCCCCAGGGAGGCCCGCCGAACGTCTACCTCTTGTCGTCCGGTGGCGAAACCGGAGCCGTGTACAACAGCTGGGTCTACGGGCTTGCGCCCGCCGGGGCCGCGACATTCGAGGTGGCCGGTGCCACCGATGCGCTCGGTGGTCAGGTGGTCGACGGCGCCTTCGTCGTCGCGCTCAAGGCGAAGGACGTGCAGCCGGTCGACCTGCACTGGACCTTCCGGGCGGCCGATGGCTCGGTTGTCGCTACGGGGTCGAACATCACTCGCTGAGGTCGCTGGGCTTTCCTGCGCGTCCGGATGATCAGTGCGATGCCGCGCGCATGAGTCCCGATTGCCTGACAGACAACATTTTGAAGGGAAGGCCATCAGGATCGAACGCGAGCCTCTCCGGCGGACGCCCCACCGGCGTATCGGGCGATTTGTTGTTCGTCAGGCAACGAGCACGAGCGGGGACGGGCCCTCTCGCCGTATCGGATGCACCAAGCCGCGAAATGTTGACTGCCAGGCAAGCAGCCGGCAGCGGATCGCGTGGATCGGCAGGCGCGTGCCGTGTCGCGGCGGACCCGGAAGCGGGACCGCTAGATCAGGCCCTCGCGGATCGCGTACGCGACGGCGTGCGCGCGATTGCGGAGGTCCAGTCGCGACGTGACGTCGTGGATGATGTTCTTCACGGTGCGCTCGGAGTAGAAGAGCCGGCGCCCCACCTCGGCGGTGTCGAAGCCCTCGGCGAGCAGGCGCAGGACGGAGGTCTCGCGCTCCGTGAGCCCCGAGAACGTGAGCCCGCGCGGCGACAGGACCTGGCGCTGGAGCTCGCCGACCTGGCGGAGCAGCCGGCCCAGGAGGTCGGGCGGCAGCGTGCCTTCACCTGCCGCAGCCGAGCGGATCGCAAGCGAAAGGTTGTGGGCGGTGGCCTCGTTGCGACGGATCACGCCGGAGACCCCGGCCTCAGCAGCCGCGAGCAGGCCCTTGTCGTTGACGAAGGTCACGAGCAGCACCACGCGCGACACGCCACGCGCGCGGAGCGAACGGATCTCGCCGGTGACGTCGTCGGTCACGTCGTCGGCAACCACGAGCGCGACCCCGTCGACATTGGGCGTGTCGCTCGATGAGATCGCGAAGCCCTGCGCGCTGCGCAGCTGGCTGACGATCCCGGCCCGCGTCAGCGGGTCCGCCGCCGACACGTGGACCGCGATCGCGGGATTGAAGGGAACCGGCTCGGCCACCATCGGACGCTCTCCCATGACCCTCCGGCCGTCCTCGACTGCCCCTCAAGCCGCCGCTGGTCGCCCGTTCGAGCGAACCCTAAGGGGCAGCCCTTTTCGACCGCTGAACGCCGGCTTAACGGGCAATCCATTTGCAATGCTTTTGTTGCCCGAAGGGGCACCAACGGAAGGTCAGGGACCGAAATCGATGGTGTAGGGCGTGGTCGACACGCCCGGCCAACCCACCCCGATGGCACGGACCGAGCCGTCCGCCAGGCGGAACACCTGGACGTACTGGAGGCCGCAACACGTCCCGGGCGGCCACCTTCGCTCGTGGAGCTCGGTCGACACGACCGGCACGTGACCAGGCTCCCGGACGTCGAACGCCCGATCAGCGGCAGCC
>DASSHR010000348.1:0-1836 GCA_035692745.1 Candidatus Limnocylindrales bacterium
ATTCCGCTGGCAGCGGACGTCGATCCTCTCAAGCACCGACGCTCAGGGTGAGCCGCAAGCGCGCGAGCACGAAACCACGCGAGCAGGCCGCGTAATTCCGCTACCAGCGGAAATGGATGAAGCCGCCGCATCGCAAGGCAATCCACGTCCGCTGTGAGCGGAGTCTGCCCAAGTACGAGTCTCGCAGCCGGTGGTGGTGGGCGGCTATGCCGTCCGATTCGGCAGCGGCGAGGCGGCGGAGCGGCGCTCGCGGAGATGGAGCCCGAGGTCGAGGGCGGTCTTGAGCGCGACCAGGATCAGGAGTGCACCGATCGGGGCCCCGATGAAGGCGATCGCGAAGGCGCCGAAGATGATGGTGACGTGGAGCACGACCACCCGGCCATACGGCGCGGCCATCTGGCGCATCGGGGTCGTGGTCAGGTACTCGCCGCGACCGACGTAGTTGAGCAGGAACGACGCGCCGTGGCTGAGGAACAGCGCGACCGCCCCGATGACGACGGAGCTCCAGACGATCGTCCCGAAGCCGCCTGCGCAGTCCGCATCGGTGAGCGGGATCGGGAAGCCGTTCGGGTCGATGGTCAGATCGCCGGGCGTGCACTCGACCGCACCGGTACCGCCGAAGAACGACGGCAGGAGGAAGACGAAGATTCCGTGCACGAACCAGAAGATGCCGTAGTGCATCAGGAAGAAGACGGCGAGCGCGGCACGACCACCAGCGCCGGCGCGCCCGGCCACGTCATCGCCGAACGTGTGCACGGCCGACACCCCCATCGGCTGCGTGCCTGACCCGGCCGGAGGCCGTACGGCGGCGGCGGCATCGAGCGCACGCTGCTGGGCGACGCCGCCGGCGAGCAGGATCTTCGGCACGTTCCAGAAGCCGACGATCCCGTTCTCGAGCCAGTACAGGACGAGGATGGTCCAGAGGCTCCAGCCGAAGAACAGCACCCCGACGAGCGGGATCAGGTTCGCGGCGATGAGCACGATCGCGGAGCGAGAGGCGGCGGTGCGCCGGTAGACGTCGACGGCGCGCGACAGGCTGTCGACGGTCATGCGCTGGCCTCCGCATCGAGCAGCGCGTCGTAGGCCGGGAGGGTCAGGAACTCGGTGAAGTCGTCGTCGAGGACGAGCGTGTCGAGGAGTCCCGCGGCGGCCCCGAGGCGGCCGGTCGACCGCCCGCCGAGCCGTTCCAGCTCCTCGTCACGGAGCCGCCGGTAGCGATCGGCGGTCAGCGGCCTGCCATCGTCGAGCGGCGTTCCCGTCGTGCGCCACTGCCAGAGCTGGGAACGGGAGATCTCAGCTGTGGCCGCGTCCTCCATGAGGTTGTTGATCGCGGCGGCGCCGTTCCCGTCGAGCCACGCGTCGAGGTATTGGAGGGCGACGGAGATGTTCAGCCGCGCTCCGGCTTCCGTGGCGGCTCCGCCCGGAACGCGCAGGCCGAGCAGGTCGGCCGTATCGCCGGGCACCTCCGCGTCCAGGGGCGCCTCGTCGGCGCGGCGAGACCGCTGGTCCGTGGCCGAGCCGAGCACGGACGAGAACACCTCCGTGGCGAGCGGGACGAGATCCGGATGCGCGACCCACGTCCCATCGAAGCCGTCCGCGGACTCGCGCTCCTTGTCGTCGCGGACCTTCGCCATCGCAGCTTCGTTCACAGCCTCGTCGCGCCGCGACGGGATGAACGCGGCCATGCCGCCGATCGCGTGCGCCCCGCGGCGATGGCACGTCCGCACGAGCCGCTCCGTGTAGGCGCGCATGAACGGCACCGTCATCGTGATCTGGGCCCGGTCCGGGAGCACGGCCTGCACCGGCGACGAGGGACCGCGGAACGTCTTGATGCAC
>DASSHR010000349.1:0-2417 GCA_035692745.1 Candidatus Limnocylindrales bacterium
GCTCGCCGGCGTCCTCGACCTCAACACCGGCAGGTTCAGCTATGCGAACGGTGGGCACGAGCTCCCGATCGTCGTGCCGGCGATCGGCGGCGAGGCGCGGACAGTGCCCGGCGGCGGCCCGCTGCTCGGCATGTTCGGGCAGCTCGGGGTCGAGCTCCAGGAAATCCTGCTCGAACCCGGCGATGCGCTCGTGCTGTACACCGACGGCGTGACGGACGCACGGGCCGCGGGCGGCGAGCGATTCGGCGAGGCACGCTTCCTGGCGGCCCTGAGCAGGCGCGCCGGTGGCGGCGGGCCGGCGCCCTGCCGGGATGTGGTGGACGAGGTGTTCGCGTTCCAGGGCGACGCCGAGCCGGCCGACGACATCGCCCTGCTCGTGCTCCGACGGTTGCCCGCCTGACGCCTTGAGCTACGGGAGCGTCAGGCCCGTCACGAACATCTCTCCGTCGGATGCATGCGGGCAGAGGTCTCCCGTCTCCGATGACGTGAAGACGGCATGCCCTCCCTCGATCGGCACGGTCATGGGGGCGGTGGAGATCCCGGAAAGCTGGGTCATGACGTCCGCGTAGGCAGAGATCGTGATGGTTCCATCCCCGGCCGTGAAGCCGTTGAACGTCGCATTGACCGTGCCTGACGGAACGCTGTCGATCCCGGGGTTGCAGCCCGCCCATCCGGCCCGAGAACCGGTCGCTGTGCCCGTGCCCGAATACAAACCGCCGCCGTCGTCGTGGGTCAGGCTGCCCAGGACCGTGATCCTGTCCTCGACGTCGTTGTAGAAATCCGTCCAGACGATCTTCACGACCGCCTCGGCCTTCTCGTGCCAGCCGATGTCGATGAACCCATTGCCGTAGAGGTGGCCGGTGAAGAACGTGACGTACGGTGCAACGAACTGCCCGTACAGCTGCAGCATCAGGTCGCGACGCCAGACGCCGGCGTAGAGCGCGCCCCGTTCCTCCCGGTCGATGCCCTTGCCGTCGGCATCCTCCACCTTCGGCGTGTAGGTCGTCGTTGCGGAGCCCCCGGCACCGACGGTCGTCACGGGGCTGTCCACCGAGCCGTGCGACGTGGCGGTGGCGCCGGCGACCCATTCCATGTCCATGCCGGCCGCGCCCGTCGCGGCAGGCACGATGGATCCGCCTCCGAACGGCGAGGTCAGGGCGGCGCGCGGGCCGGACAGTGTTGCCGTGAAGGTGGTTGCGTCTCCTTTCGCGCCGTTGTGCCCTTCATGCACCGAGGCAGGCGCCGCGGTGACGGTCACCTGCCAGCTGGCGCAGATGGCGCGGAGTTCGTTCGCCACGTCCACCCAGTTGCTCACCGAGGCGGCGGGCGAGATGTTCCTGCGGGCGACGCCCCAGGCGCTACCCGCCGCCGCGACCGGCAACAGGCCGTCGCCGGCCATCGCGATCGCCGTCGTTGACCTGTTCGGCGGAACAAATCCATCCACGGTGATGAGCCACAGCTCGAAGTCCGACAGGTTCCCTTCGACGTCGATGGGCCCGAGCGCGTTCACCAGGCGCGACACCGCCGCGTCCGGCTCGGCTGCGTAGGCGCTCGCGAATGCGGCAGCGAGCTCCTCCGCGGAGCCCGTGTACCCGCTCCCGAGGAGGCCCTGGTGGTAGTCGCGGAACGAGGTCTGGTCAGTTGGATCGGCTCGCTGGCTCAGCATCGCCACGAGCCCCTGCGCCGCCGGCTCGAACACGAAGAAGTCCGCGTCAGATGTCTCGGTGCCCTTGCGGATTGCGGTGCCGTCGGCCCGATACAGCCCGATCCCAAGCTGTGCGAGCATGGACACGACCACGTTGCCGGCCTGCGCCGGGTCGTCGATGGCCGCGACGATCGCATCGATCGATCCGAGCGTGGGCTCGGGCAGGGACAGGTCGACGACCGAAGGGTCGGAGCTCGGCACCCCGGTCGCCGATCCACTCGCCGGGGAAGCCGGTGCGTCGCTGGCTCGGACAGGAGATTGCGCCGCAGGCGACGGAGCGCCCGAGCAGGCTGCGAACAGGATGCACAGCGCGGCGGCACGAATCGGATGCATCACTCGCGTACGCGGTTGGCTGTCCACGGCTGCATGCTGCGCGCATTGCGTAACGTGCCGGTTACGTCCGGGTAATGCGTCCGGGCGGACCGCGGGACCTCAGTCGATCGTGGGGCGGCCCATGGCGCGGCGCCAGCGTTCGTTGAAGTCGAAGAGCAGCCGATCCTGGCGCGGATACACGCCGGACCGGTAGGACCGCGAGGAAACGCCTAGCTGCGCGCGCTCGCAGACGGCCCAATCCTGGCGGCTGATGAGGTCCCACAGGTCGACCGTCGGGCTCGGGTCGAAACCGGGGAGTTCCATCGCCTCCGGTCGGAAGTAGAACTCGGAGACGACGATCGTCCGATCCGGCGCCTTCGGGTGGACGAGGTAGGCCATC
>DASSHR010000350.1:0-1776 GCA_035692745.1 Candidatus Limnocylindrales bacterium
CCAGCTCGTCGCGTCGTTGACGACGTGGCCGACCGAGGCGAACACGTCCGGCGATGACCCGAAGTCGGGTGCATTGCCGCCCGCGCTGCCCGCGACCTGGCCCGCCGGACCGTTGTTGATGGCACCGCCGTATTCGACCATGCGCGGATCATCGCACCGCCCGCAAGGCCTACAGTGGCGATCGGCATGACCGACCAGCCGCGGCGCCCGCCACGACCCAACTCGTCCCAGCGCGCCGTCGGCGCGCCGAACGTGCTGTCCAACCAGGCAACCCCGAATCAGCTGTCCACGATGGGGTCGCCGAGCCGTGGGACAGCCCCCGGCAGCACGCCCGCGGCGCCCCGCTCGCACGTCGTCAGCCCGACGACCAGGACGCTGCCGTCAAGGCCCATGCCCGTGCAGGCCGGGACGGCAGTCGGCCGCACGTCGCAGCCGTCGGACGACCGGTTCGAACGCCCGCGCCGCCGCCCGACCCTCGGCACGCTGATCTTCATCGGGTTCGTCATCTTCTGGGCGGCGCGGGCGTTCGGCAACATCGACCTCGGCGGCACGACCGGCCCGACGAGCCCGCCGCGGCCCACTGCCGCCGTCCAGCGCACGGCCGTGCCCGCCCCCACGATCGACAGCTCGCCCGGCAAGGTCGTGTTTGGCGAGAGCGTGACGAACGACGGCTGCGACCTCGAGCACGTCGCGGACCGGTTCACGCTGG
Organism: Candidatus Limnocylindrales bacterium; assembly: GCA_035692745.1. Taxonomy (GTDB): domain Bacteria; phylum Chloroflexota; class Limnocylindria; order Limnocylindrales; family CSP1-4; genus UBA5189. Next base: position 710 of record DASSHR010000350.1, read on the forward strand.
GGATCGATGTGTGGTGGCAGGCGGAGATGATCCGGGTCGTGCCCGCCGACGCGACCGTGGTCTACGTGGCCACGCGGGACGGCCAGGAGGTGGACCGCGACACCGTCCCTCCGGATCCGGACTTCGGTTCCTGGAAGGTGCTGTGCGGTGGCAGCCCGGTCCCCGGTTATCAGCCGGGCACCTACCGAGTGGAGATCTGGAACGAGGCCGAGACCGAGCTGCTCTCGTCCGGTGTCTACACGAAGTTCGAGACGCGCGCACCGGGTTCGATCGTGCTGCCGACGAGGAAGCCCTCGCCATCGCCGTAACCGGTATCTGTGGGCATCATCGGTGACGCCCCACCACGAAGGAGCACCGCGATGACCACCGTCAAGGACCACATCCTGGGTCGCATCGATGCCGACAAGGCCGCGTGGCAGGACCTCGTGGCCAGCGTGCCGGCGCAGCGCATGGACGAGCCCGGGCCAATGGGCGAGTGGTCGTTCCGCGACCTCGTCAGCCACCTGCTCGCGTGGCGGAACCGCACCATCGCCCGCCTCGAGGCCGCAGCCGCCGGTGCGCCGCGGCCGCTGGCGCCGTGGCCTGCCGGGATGGATGATGACGACCCGATCAACGCGTGGTTCCGCGACCAGGACGCGGGCCGCTCCGCCGGGGACCTCCTGGCCGACTACGCGGCGTCGTTCGGTCGGTTGCGGAGCGCGGTCCAGGCAGTTCCGGAGGATGCCTTCCTCGGCGAGACGGACACGCCGGGCTACTTCCGGTGGCGGGACACGGCGGGCGAGGTCCAGAGTGACTTCACCGGCCACCTCGCCGACCACGCCGGCGACGCCCGCGCCTGGCTCGCGCAGGGCTGACCCGCGTGCGCACGGGCAGGCTCCGCGATATCGTTGCGCGCGCAACGATACGAAGGAGACCACGATGGCCGAAGGCAACCCCTGGGAAGACGAGCTGATCGCGGACGTCCGCGCGAACGGAGGACGCCCGAGTGACGGCCCGCTGAAGGGCCACCCGATCGCGATCATGTGGACGACCGGCGCGAAGAGCGGCGAGCGGCGCCGCTCGATCGT
>DASSHR010000351.1:0-7883 GCA_035692745.1 Candidatus Limnocylindrales bacterium
CAGAGCAGCACGATGGCGTTTCCGCCCGGCGCGGCACCGTCGCGAAGCGCGCGGAGCGCGGCCCGCTGCGACACGGGAAACTGGGCTCGGAGGCCGTCTCCGGCGACGCGGAGCAACCGACGATGGTGCTGGGTGTCGGAAAGCAGCAGGATCACGCAGCCGACGAGCCCGTCGCGTTGCTTCAGGGCGACCCGCCGCTGCACCAACTGGAGATCGCCGACATGCGTCTCCGCATCGAGTCGGACGCGAACAGCGGCTCCGTCGATGCCGGCGTCCCACGCCCGGAGGTCGGCGATCCCGGCAGTCATGAGCTCGACGACGGGCACCTCCTCACTCCACCGCAGGGCGGGGCTGATGCGCTCGCGGAAGCGCGCGAGCAGTGCGAGCTGGCCGGCGTCGCGAACCGGAGGTCCGGCGGGGAACGCACTCGCCGCCAGGCGCAGGCCGACCGCCTCGAGGATCTGCGCCACCCTGACCACCGACACTCGAGACGTCTGGCTTCGCATGATCTTCGCGACCTGCCCGGATCCGAGCCGGAGCGCGCGGCCGATCGCGACGTAGCTCGTTCCATTGGCGATGCGCGCGGCTTCGGCCTCGCGCATCAGCGCCTGCACGAGCGACATGCCGCGTTCGGTGCCGCGCGTCAGCGGGCCGCGTCGGGCGGGCATGTGGGGCATCGTGCCAGGCGACGATTGGCTGCGGCTTATTTGATCCCGCGCGGATTGGCGCTTATCCCGAACCGGGCGCCGATCGGGTGGGTGCTACGATCCCGGCCATGCTCGATCACGAAGAGAAGTTCCTCTTCAAGGAGGAGATCCTCACCCTGTCGAACTCGCTCGGGGAGCCGGGCGCGCTCGACAACGTCGAGGACCTCCTGACCGACGTCATCACGAGCCCGCGCTTCGACAGCGAGGTGTTCACGCTGGAGCGATCACTCCAGGTGATGCTCGGCGCCCGCCCCGGCACCACCCTCGTCGGGCTGCTCACGGTCGCGCCCGAGGTGTTCGACGAGGTCGCCGAGGTGCGGATCCCGCCCGAGGTCCACGAGCGCCTCGTCGCGTGGCGCGCGCGCTTCGGCCTCGCGATCGACAACGCGCTGAACTTCCTCAACAACCCCGACGGCATCCAGGGCCACAACTTCGCGACCCAGATCGCCCACGTCGAGGAGCGCCGCGTGCTCCAGGGCCGGCTCACGCTCGTTCGCTACAACAACGAGCCGCAGTTCTTCGTCGCCGACGCGTCGGTGTTCCTCGGCCTCGTCGCGGACGTGATGGAACGGCTCGGGCCGTACCTGGAGTCGGACGCGGTCGATGGCGAGACCGTCACCCGCCTGCGCGATGGCGTCGCGCTGATCGAGCGCAAGACCACCTCGACCCGCGGCTGACGCGCGCCGGGCGACCGACGACCGACGACCCGACGACCGAAGACCCGACGACCGACGACCGGCGCAGGCGAAGCAACCGATGGTGCGCCAGCTGTACCTCGCCGCGACGGGCCAGAACCGCGGCAAGACGACCGCATCGCTCGGCCTGCTGGATGGATTCCTCAGACGGGGCCTGAACGCCGGGTTTATGAAGCCCGTGGGCCAGCGCACCGTCATCGACGAGGGCGAGCCGGCTGACGAGGACGCCGTCCTCATGCGCATCGCGTTCAACCTGCCGGAGCCGTACTCGGTGCTCAGTCCCGTGCACATCCCCCGCGGCTTCACGAAGAGCTACATCGCCGGCGAGGTCGTCGAGGACCTGCCGGCAAGGATCGCTCGGGCGCACGCGCAGTTCGGGGACCACGACGCGCTCCTGATCGAGGGCACCGGGCACGCGGGCGTCGGGGCGGTGATCGGGCTGTCGAACGCGGCGGTCGCGGCCCAGCTGCGCGCTCCCGCCGTGATCGTCAGCGAGGGCGGCGTCGGGCGACCGATCGACGAGATCGTGCTCAACGCGTCGCTCTTCGCGAAGCATGGCGTCGAGGTCGCGGGCGCCATCGTCAACAAGGTCGACGTCGTGGCGCAACCCGGGATCCGCCGCGTTCTCGATGGCGGGCTCAAGCCATACGGGATCCCGCTCCTCGGCATCCTCCCGGTCCGCCCGATCCTTTCCAACCCGACCCTCGAGATGATCCTCGAGGGGGTCCACGGCGAGACGCTGAACGCCGGTCCGGACCTGGAGCGGGTGATCGATGGCGTCGCGATCGGGGCGATGGAGCCCGGCCACATGCTGGAGCGGGTGGGGCCCGGCACGCTCGTGATCGTGCCCGGCGACCGCGAGGACGTGATCCTCACGCTCACGACCGCGCATCTCATGGGCACGCCGCGCGCGGCAACCACCGAGGAGCTGACGCAGCCGACGCTCCGACTCGAGGATGCCCACGCCGGCGCCGCGATCGGGCTGGTGCTGACCGGCGGCTACCAGCCGCGCAAGCCCGTCATCGAGGCGATCCGGCGGGCGGACCTGTTCGCGACGCTGGTCGCGGACGATACCTACACCGTCGCATCCGAGATCCACGACCTGCTCGTGAAGACGCACGCCGCCGACCACGAGAAGATCGCGATGATCAAGGAGCTTGTCGCGACGAATCTCGACGTCGACCGGATCCTCGAGGTCGCGACCGAATGGGCCGCCTGAGCCGGGTCGCCGGCGCCCGGGCTTTCGTGTCTGCCGTCGGATTCGCGGTGTTCGCGACGGCCTGCACGACCGTCTACCCCGCGACGCCCACCCCGAGCAGCATCCCTGCGCCGGTCGGGTCCGCGATCCCCACACCGGTCGGGTCCGTCGTGCCGCCGACGCTCGCGGAGTTCAGCCCCGGCTCCGTCTCGATGTGGTCGAGGCGCGCCTTCATCCTCGGTGGCGCGACCGCGAGGGACCCGGGCGCGAACGTGCAGGTGGCCGGGACCGTCGCGATCACGAGCGATGAGGGAACGTCCTTCTCGATCGTCACGCTGGACAGCCGGCCCATCGTCGACGTTGCCGTCGGACCGGCCGATGAAGCCTGGGCGCTCGGATCCTCGCCCGACGGGCTGGCGCCGGCACCGCTCTTCCACTCCCTCGACGGCGGGGCGACGTGGTCCGCGCTCCCGGCGCCGCCCGCGCAGTTCTCGCACATCGCCTTCGCACTCGATCGCCATGGCTTTGCCCTTGCGATCGCACCCGGGACCGAGGAGCAGGTGGCTGGCATCGATGCAACCGACGACGGTGGCGACAGCTGGACCGCGGTCGGCAACCCGTGTCCGGTCGGGACGATGCTGGTCGGGGTCGCCACGTCGGGAGCCGCCTCGGCCTGGGCCGGGTGCGTCGGCCAACCGGGCACGATCGAGCAGCCGAAGGCGATCCGCTGGACGAACGACGGCGGCGCGACCTGGACCACGACCGCCTCCGTCGATCCGTCGAGTGGGCAGCATCTTGGCAACCTGCCGTCGCAGGGGCACCTGACCGGCCTTGCCTCGGGGCGCGGCGGCAACCTGTGGGCGATGCAGGATCGCGGGTGGCCGCTCCTCAGCTTCGACGGCGGTCGCACGTGGAAGCAGGTCCACCTGGGCGAGATCGACGTCGCGGCCGCGTTTGCGATGACGCGTGACGACCACCGCGAGAGCCTCGCGCTGGTCTGGAATGGCGATGCTCGAGCCGTCCAGCTCGTCGCGTCACACGACGATGGCGATACCTGGAAGGTCGTCCGCGCCTTCCCGTTCGGAAGCTGACCGTCAGGCGAGCGGCTCGTTGTCGATGAGCCGGGTCGTCCCGAAGCGAACGGCAAGGGACAGCAGGGCCGGCCCGGTGAGGGTGTCCAGCTCGCGCAGCGACACGCCGTCGGCGACCGACACGTAGTCGGCGCTCGCGAGCGGCTCTGCGTCGAGGATCGAGCGCATCACCGAGCGAAGCGCCTCCGCGGATCGCTCACCCGACCGCCATCGAGCGCGGGCTGCATCGAGCGCCCGGCGCAGCACCGGCGCCGCCGCGCGCTCGGCCGGTGAGAGGTGCACGTTTCGGGACGACATCGCCAGGCCATCGGGCTCGCGGATCGTCGGGCACCCGATGACCTCCGTCGGGATCGCCAGGTCGCGCGCCATCTGCCGGATCACGAGGAGCTGCTGGGCGTCCTTCTGGCCGAAATACGCCCGCTGCGCCCCCACGAGGTTGAACAGGATCGCGACCACCGTCGCGACGCCATCGAAATGCCCGGGCCGGGCGGCGCCCTCGAGCGGCTCGGCGATCGCTCCCACCGACACCGTCGTGTCGAAGCCCGGCGGGTAGACCTCCTCGACGCCCGGCGCGAAGACGATGCCCACGCCCTCCTCCGTGCACATGGCGAGGTCGCGCGCCTCGGAGCGCGGATACTTCTCGAGGTCGGCCGGGTCGCCGAACTGCCGCGGGTTCACGAAGATCGTCACGACGGTCGTCTTGTTCTCGGCGTGGGCGCGCTGCATGAGCGATCGATGGCCCTCGTGGAGCCAGCCCATTGTCGGGACGAGCCCGATCGGCCGCGCGGCGCCATCGAGCGCGGCGCGGAGCTCGGCGCGAGTTCGAAGGAGGATGGTCGTCACGCCGGGAGGCTACGCGATCCGGACGCCGCGGGATGCCCGGCCCTGCGGACTACGATGCTCTCGATGACCATCGACGATCGACCGCGATGCGCCTGGGTGGGCGCGGATCCGCTCAACATCGAGCACCACGACACCGAATGGGGCGTGCCGTCGCGCGATCGACGCCACCTGTTCGAGCTGCTCACGCTCGAGGGCGCGCAGGCCGGCCTCTCGTGGCTGACGATCCTGCGCAAGCGCGCCGGGTACGTGCGCGCATTCGCCGGCTTCGAACCCGAGGCGGTCGCCGCCTTCACCCCGGACGACGTCGAGCGGCTGCTGCGAGACGACGGCATCGTCCGCCAGCGAGCGAAGATCGAGGCGACGGTGGCGAACGCCCGGGCGATCCTCGCGCTCGAGTCAGCCGGCGTCAGCTTCGTGGACCACCTCTGGTCGTTCGTCGGCGGTCGGCCGATCGAACGGGCCTCATTCGATGACCTGCCGTCCGAGACGCCGATCTCGCGCGCGATGTCGAAGGACCTCAAGCGCCGCGGCTTCGGGTTCGTCGGCCCGGTGACCTGCTACTCGTTCATGGAATCGTCCGGGCTGGTGAACAACCACCGACCCGACTGCTTCCGCCACGCGGCGTGCGCCGCGCTCGCCTGGTAGTCCAGGCGCTACCGGCGGCGGGTGCGGGTGAAATATCACCCAATCCGCGGGTGAGCGGGCCGGATGGATCGCCGGATGCTGGACTCGCGACCCTTCACCCGCCGGACGGGTGAACTATCACCGGACGGGCGTCTGGGGAGGCCAGATCCAGATCGGCGCACGTTGTCGCGGCGGCTTCACCCGCCGGACGGGTGAAATATCACCGCCCTGGCGCCCAGGGGCAAGCGCCACGCGCCAGGGGCAAGCGCCACGCGCCATCCGCAGCTCGCAGACGTCAGAGGCTGGCGGCGGTCCGAAGCGGAGCTAGAGGTCGCGGTCGAGCGGAATCATCGCCGGCGTCGAGCGCGATCCCGCACCGCCGGACGAGGCCTGGTCGTCGGCGTGGCGCCCGAGCGCTTCGTCGAGCACCGCATCGTCCATCCGCACCGTCTCGGCCGGCCCAGGGAACGAGCCCGCGACGACGTCCGCGATCCACGCCTTCGTGGCGCCGGCGATCGTGCCCTGGAGGTCCGCGTAGGCGCGGGCGTGCTTCGGATGGAAGTCGCCGAGCCCCAGCATGTCCGGGATCACCTGGACCTGGCCGCTGCAATGCGGACCCGCGCCGATGCCGATCGTCGGGATCCGAAGCCGCGAGGTGATCACCGCGGAGAGCTGCTCCGGCACCAACTCCAGGACGATCGCGAATGCACCGGCCTCCTGGACCGCCACGGCGTCAGCGAGCAGGGAACGCGCCGCATCGCGCGACTTGCCCTGGACCTTGACCTTGCCGCCGAGGCCATGCTGCGATTGCGGCGTCCAGCCGATGTGGCCCATGACCGGCACGCCGGAGCGAACGAGCGCCTCGATGACCCGAGCGCTGCGCACACCGCCCTCGACCTTCACGGCCTGGGCGCCGGCATCGCGCATGAACCGGCCGGCGTTCTCGATGGCGTCCTCGGTGGTCGAGTACGACAGGAACGGCATGTCGCCGATCACGAATGCGTGGCGCGTGCCGCGCACCACCGCGCGTGTGTGGTGGAGCATCTCCTCCATCGTCACGCTGACCGTCGTCTCGTAGCCGAGGGCAACCTGGCCCAGCGAATCGCCGACGAGGATCATCGGGATGCCGGCGTCATCCAGGATTCGCGCGGTCGGGAAGTCATACGCGGTGAGCATCGGGATGCGCTCGCCATCGGCGTACATCCGGCCGATGTCGGAGACCGTCAGGCGGCGAACGGGCTGCGCGGTTGCGCTCATGTCGACGATCCCTCCGGGGTGCTCGATGGGGTGCTGCGGGCAGTCTGCGCCGATGCGGGTCGGGCGTCGAGGAGGGCGGCGACCCGGTCGAGGATCCGATCGGCAACGGCGCGCTTCGAGAGCAGCGGGAGCTCCTCGCGACCCCCGTCGCGGTCGAAGATCGCGACCCGGTTCGTGTCCGTCCCGAAGCCGGAGCCGTCCTCCGACACGTCGTTGCCGACGAGCAGGTCGATACCCTTCGCCTGCAGCTTGCCCGGGGCGCGATCCAGGCTGCCGGTTTCCGCCGCGAACCCGACGAGCACCGGTTTCGTGGCGGCGGCGCGAGGGGCAGCGGCTGCGGCGATGCCGGCGAGCAGGTCCGGGGTGGGGGACAGCTCGAGGGTGAGGCCATCGGCGCGGGCGATCTTGGTGTCGGCGATCCGGGCGGGCATGAAGTCCGCAACCGCCGCGGCCATGACGAGCGCATCCGGCGCGTTCCTGCCGCCCATCGCAGCGGCGAGCGCCTCGCCGAGCTCCGCGGCCGTCTCGACGCGAACCACCCGTGCTTCCGCGGGCAGCGGCACCTCGGTCGCCGCGGCGATGAGCGTCACGCTGGCGCCCCTGGCGATCGCCGCCTCCGCGAGGGCCACGCCCATCTTCCCGGTCGATCGATTGCCGATGTACCGAACGGGATCGATCGGCTCGCGCGTGCCGCCCGCGGTGATCACGATGCGACGCCCGACGAGGTCCGCCTCGCGCGGCAGCTCGGCCGCCAGCGGCGGACGCGCCGCGGCTTCGGGCTGGCGAACCGGTCGGTCGCCGATCGCGGAGACAACCGCCTCGACGATCGTCGACAGCTCGGCCAGCCGCCCGACGCCCGATTGGCCCGACGCGAGCGGCCCCGATTCCGGCGCCACGACCGAGTAGCCGAAGACGTCCCGCAGGCGCTCCACGTTGGCGGTCGTCGCCGGATGCGTCCACATGTCGCCGTCCATCGCCGGCGCCACGACGACCGGGGCTGACGTGGCCAGGCAGGTCGCAGTCACGACGTCACCCGCGAGGCCGCTCGCCATCGCGGCGAGGAAATGGGCCGTCGCGGGCGCGACGACCACGGCGTCCGCGGAATCCGCGACGACGATGTGGCCGATCCGGCCATCGGGCAGGAGGTCCAGCACGTCGGTCTCGACCGGATGCCGCGACAGCGCCGCGAACGACAGCGGCCCGACGAACCGTTGCGCAGAGGGGGAGAGGAGCGTCACGACGTCCGCGCCCTCCGCGGTGAGGAGGCGCAGCAGCTCCACGGCCTTGTAGGCCGAGATCGAGCCGGTCACGCCGAGCGCAACGAGGCGACCCTTGAGGCGTGCCGTCACGCGAGGCTCACGACAGCGACAGCCTCAGCGGCTGGCCGCCCGCGACCTCGGCGTGCAGGATCGCGAGGCCCTTCAGCGTGAGCTCGGGATCGACCGCCTCGACGCCGTCGATGGCGGCC
>DASSHR010000352.1:0-2963 GCA_035692745.1 Candidatus Limnocylindrales bacterium
TCGGCGACCGGACTTCCATCGCCTGGGCGATGGTCACCGTAGCGGGACTGTGCCGGACTCTCACCGGCTTCGCGGCCGCGCAGTGTGTCGTCGCGTGACGACCGTCGGAGCGTAGCACCGGATAAGCCGCACGTAAGCGGCTGGTGATGTGCTGGTGACCACGGGGTGAGCCGGGGGCGCGATGATCCGCTCGTCGTCGCCCCCTCCCGCCGGCAACCCGCCGCGGAGGTCCAGATGTCGGGCAAACGTTGGTCACGGTGGCTCGCGGCGCCGCTCGCCCTGGTGGCGGTCGGGCTGCTCCTGAGTCGCTTCCAACCGGGCGCAGAGGCCGGGGGCAAGACCGCGCCGCCGAAGGCGGGGGCCTGTGCGGGCGCCGCGCCGCTCGGGCACGGGATCGACGCCGCCACGATGGCGGCTGGGCACGGCACGTGGTGGCGGCTGACGGACACGCTCGATCCCAAGGGCGAGCTCGTCGGTCGGACCCTGTTCGCGGGTCGGGCGGCGAAGACGACGCTCACGATGCCGCTCGGCACCGAGAGCATGGCGCGCGGTCCGGTTGGCGGGCTGCTGCTCGCCACCACCGACGACGGGCGCTCGTCGGAAGTTCGTCTCGTGTCGATCGCGGACGGCTGCGCATGGCTCGTCCATCGCGACCAGAACGTCGTCCGGAGCGCGATCCTCGATCCCGCGACCGGGGTTGCGTATGCGCATCTCGTGCAGCGTGCGACGCGGGTCGACCTCGGCGTCTTCCGCCTGGCCGGCGGAGACCCGGACGCGACCCTCGACCAGGTCGTTGAGCCGCTTGGACCCCAGACGGACCTCGGGCCGATCTGGGCGACCGAGCTGCGCCTCAACGCGGACGGCACCGCTCTCGCGGTCCAGTCGTGCTCGGACCAGGGCTGCATGACGCGCGTGGTCGCGCTGGCGGCCTTCGGCCGGCCGGTGTCGATCGTTCGCGGCAACGTGGCCGACGCCACGAACGGCCAGGGTTCGATCATCGGCTTCGCCGGCGATCGGATCATCACCTGGGCGTTCTGCGCGGGCATGCCCTGCCCGATCCAATCGTGGACCGCGGGTGACAACAAGCCCGTGACGCTGGTCGACCGTGCCGTCGGCGCCGGCGTGACGCGCGATGGCCGCTACCTCCTCTACGTCACGGACAGCACCGGGTACGCCGTGCGCGTGGACTTCGCCTCGAACGCGGTCGCGACGGTCACGGGGGTCAACCCAGATGAGCTGCCGCTGGGCGCCAGCGTCACGGCGACAGCGGGCCTGGACCTCGGCGATGGCGAGATCGGGCTTGCCTCCAACGGGGGCGACGCGCGCGCCCTGGCACCCGGAGCCGCCGTCGTCCTGCCCTGAGGCGCGCGAGGCGCGCCGCCCTCAACTCCGCCGTGCGCCCCCAACGACTTGCCGCCGTGGAGGACCGCACCGATGACCGCACCAACGATCACCACCCGGCGCCGCCGCGCGCTGCTGGCGCTCACGCTCACGCTGTCGGGCGCGCTCGGGTCGAGCGCGCCGGCAGCCGCCCACAGCCCCGACCCACTGCTCGGGTCGACCGCCTGGGACCAGGATCAGGTTGTCCCGTACACGTGGGAATCGGGCCAGGTCCCGCCTGCGTGGCTCGCGACCGCGATCGACCAGGGCGCCGCCGACTCGAATGCCAGCCGCGGCTCGCGCGCCGCGATCTACACCCGCCAGTCGTCCGCGCCGAGCACGATCGCCTACGGCGGGGCCGTGCCCTGCTCCAGCTATGGCATCGCGTGCATGAACCGCACCGGCGTCCCGGACTCGTTCGAGGGCATGTGGTTCCGGCCGCACGGCGCCGCGCTCGACTGGGGCACGCTCAAGTGGTGCCAGGCCCAGTCCACGCCGACCAACGGCTGTTACGACGCGCGTCGCGTCGCCCTCGACGAGTTCGGGCACATCGAGATCCTCGGGCACCACGAGAACTACGCCAACGAGAGCGACTACCTCGACGCGATCGTCCAGTTCGCCGGCCGGGCAAAGCCCGTCGAAGGCTGGGATTACCACGTCTACGGGCGGTGCGACGTCGCTCGCCTGCAGCTCGAGTACGCGCTCCAGTCCTCGAGCTCGCCGGTGTCGACGTGCCTGTCGCTGCCGACGACGCTCGTGATCGGGGCCTCGAGCGTGTACGTCCAGCCCGGCGGCACGACCAAGATCACGGGCGATCTCGAGATCACGGTGTCGACCGCCGCACGGCGGCTCTCGGGCGATCCGCTGAGCACCCGAGCCGTCAAGCTCCAGCGCCGCGAGATCGGGGGCACGACCTGGTCGACCGTCGGCACGCTCGCCGCGGTGAGCGGCAGCCCCGGCGACTACGCCATCACGATCAAGCCGGCGTCGAGCGGCGACTACCGCCTCTTCTACGACGCGCCGAAATCGGAAGGCCTGCGCGATTCGACGTCGTCGGTGATCACGGTCACGGTCATCGTGCTGTGCGACGCGGCGAGCAGCGTCAAGCGGTCGCCGGCCAAGGCGTGCCTGTAGCCGAGATGGATTCCGGGAGGTCGGGCTTCGGCCCGGCCTCCCGCCGATCAGGCGGTCGCGCCGACCGGCGTCTGCGCCGGGGTGAAGATCGAGACCTGGGCCTCGTCCGGGAGCATCACGCCGAACACCTTCTGGAGGGTGAGAAGGTGGACGCAACTGCCCCACGATTCGAAGTAGTGGCAAGTGCAGTGCCACTGACCGGCATCGAGGCTCACATGGTGGGTGTCGTTGTCGCCGCGGAACGTGAGCGCGACTCGATCGATCGAGATCCGGTCCAGCTCGCGGGCGTAGCGATTGGCCTTCTCGACCTTGCCGATCAGGGAGCTGTGCATCTGGCCAAGCCCTCCAGGCCCCTACGGGGGCGATGGCGGCCGCCGTCCGGTCCTGCACCGACCGAGCGAGGCGGGCGCGGGTCAAGCCTACACCCGGTCGCCCGCCCCGACCATCCC
>DASSHR010000353.1:0-1943 GCA_035692745.1 Candidatus Limnocylindrales bacterium
ACCGCCTTCACCGCGTCGCGGGGGATCGCGGCGAGGAGGCCGCCGGACGTCTGCGGGTCGTGGGCAAGGGTCACCAGCTCGGGCGCGACGCCGTCGGCAACCGACAGCGAAGGAGCAACGAACCGCCGATTGTGGGCGGCCCCGCCGGTCTCGACGCCGGCCTGCGCGAGCGCAACCGCGCCGTCGAGCGCCGGCAGCTTCCCAGCATCGAACGCGAACGTCGTCCCGGAGGCGCGCGCCATCTCGAGCCCGTGGCCGAGGAGCCCGAACCCGGTCACGTCGGTCGCCGCGCGAACGCCACCGGCGACGAGGATCTCGGCCGCGGCGCGGTTCAGGGCGCGCATCTGGTCGACCGCGCGGGCGAGGTCGGCGTCGGACGCCTTGCCCTGCTTGTGGCCGCTCACGAGCAGCCCCGTTCCGAGACGCTTGGTGAGGATCAACAGGTCGCCGGGGGCCGCGCCGCCCTTGCGGAGGAGCGCATCCGGCGAGGCCACGCCGATGACCGCGAGCCCGTATTTCGGCTCTGGGTCACGGATCGTGTGTCCGCCGGCCAGGATGCCGCCGGCCTCGCGGACCTTCGATGCGGCGCCGTCGAGAATCGCCCGAAAGACGGGCGTCGGCATGGCTTCCGGGATCGCGGCGACGGAGAGCGCGAACAGGACGCGGCCGCCCATCGCGAACACGTCGGAGAGGGCATTCGCCGCAGCGATCTCGCCATAGGTGAACGGGTCGTCGACGATCGGCGGAAAGAAGTCGAGGGTGCCGATGACCGCGACACCCGGCGCGATCAGGTGCACGGCGGCGTCGTCGGGCGGGTCGAGCCCGGCGATCAGGCCCGTCGAGCCGTCGGCATTCGCGCCGGACGGCTGCGCCCCATCCGCATCGAGGCCAAGACCCGCGAGCGCCTCCGAGAGCACGTCGGCGCCGAGCTTCGCCGCACACCCGCCGCACGTCGTCAGATCGGTCAATCGGATCGTCGGCGGCGTCAGCGTGGCCATGCGGGCATGGTACGCGGGGCCGTTTCGGCGTCCGGCACAATCGGCGCCTGTCGGGCGGTCGACCCGGCACGGGACCACGAGGAGCCCACCGGCATGACCCAGCTCGCGACCGACCGAGACATCGCGACCGTCCCGAAGGTGGAGCTGCACATCCACCTCAACGGCTCGATCCGTGAGGAGACCGCGTCGACACTCGCCCGTCGTCACGGCGAGGATCCCGAGACGGCGCTGCACCTGGTCGACGGCCGGTATCCGGGTCACTACGCGAACTTCGGCGGCTTCCTGGACGCGTACATGCTCGCCAACCAGTTCGTTCGGACGCCCGAGGACCTCGAGCTCGTCGCCTCGGACTTCGCCCGCGGCCAGGCCGCGCAGAACGTGGCCTACTCGGAGGCGATCTTCACCGCGATGATCTACGTCCGGAACGGGATGGACCCGACACAGATGTGGGCCGCGCTCAATCGCGGGCTCGCCGCCGGCGGGCCGGACACGAAGATCGCGCTCGTGGTGGACGCGATCCGCGACTTCGGCCAGGCCGAAGCGCAGGCGACGATCGACCTCGTGGAGGCTGCCGGGCCGGACGTCCCCATCGTTGGGCTGTGCCTCACGGGCGTCGACTCGTCGGAGCCGATCGAGAACTTCAACATCCTGCGCGAGGCGGCGACGCGGATGGGCCTTGGCTACCAGGTGCACGCCGGGGAGATGGGCCCACCGCCCAGCATCTGGGAGGCGCTCGACGTCCTCCGCGCCGATCGGATCGGGCACGGCGTGCAGGCGATTCGCGACCCGGAGCTGCTCGACCGGCTGATCCGCGAACAGGTGCCGCTCGACGTCTGCCCGTCCTCCAACGTCTCGATCTCGCTCTGGCCCACGCTCGAGGAGCATCCCGTCGCCGAGTTCTGGCGGCGCGGCGTGAACATGACGATCTCGAGCGACGACCCGCCG
>DASSHR010000354.1:0-3832 GCA_035692745.1 Candidatus Limnocylindrales bacterium
GCGTGACGCTGGCGCCGGGCTTCACGTTCGGCCCGATCCTGCCGCCCAGCCTCGCCATCGATGCCACACCCACGCCGATCCCGGTGATCACGCTCGGCCCATCGCCGACACCCTCGCCCACGCCCAAGCCATCGCCGAAGCTCTCCCCCACGCCGAAGCTCTCGCCCACGCCGAAGGCATCGAAGACGCCGGCGCCCTCGGTGCGTCCAAGCGGAACCCCGCCGCCGGCCACCGCCACGCCGCCAACGGCCACCGCCAACTTCACCTACTCGGCCTCGGGCTGCGTCGTCGACTTCACCGACACGTCCATCAATGCCACCAGCTGGAACTGGTCGTTCGACGACGGCTTCACCTCGACGCAGGAGAACCCGACGCACGTGTACGTGCCCATCGAGCCCTTCCCGGTGTCGTACTCCGTGAAGCTGGTGGTCAACGGTGGCGCCGCCTCGATCACGAAGACGGTCGTGGTAGAGGGGCCTTGCGTCTGAGGGCTCTCGGCGCGCGAGGGCTTCGCGCTCGGTAGCGACTTGGTTGCAGCTCGGTGACAAGCGGCCACCGACCAAACGAAAACCGCTGGTATACTCCCGGGGCTTTGCCAGGTGGCGCGTGATCGAACCCGGAAGAGGGGCGGCGTATGCCGTGCTCTTCTCGGAGATCGGGGTCTCTCTCCTGATCACGACCCTGGTCGGCGTGCTCGTCGGGCGATGGATCGATGCTCAGCTGGACAGCCTCCCGATCTTCGTGATCGTGGGCTTCCTGGTCGGTGCCGGAAGCGGCACGCTGATGATCTACCGACTGGTGAGCAGGTTCCTGAAGACGATCAAGTAGCGGTTCTCACCGGGACCGCGAGGCACGCCGCGGCGGCGACGTCGCGCACACGAATGGTGGAGGGATCTTGACGAGCGACCAGATCGCGACCGACGCGGTCGCGAGCGGCTCCGCATCGCCCAAGAAGCGCCGGCTGTCCCCGCGCTGGATCGCGCTCATCGTCGGCGTGCTCGTCGTGGACGCGCTCGCGTTCGCGTTCGTGCCGCCCAACCCGAAGGACCCCGCGGGGGAGTGCCCCTTCCCGGTGTGCTTCATCACGAGCTCGCTCGAGTTCCCGGCCCCGCACGACATCATCGACCTCGCTCCTGGTGCCGCCGGGGCCGGCGCGCTCGTCTCGTTCCACCCGGCGATCAGCAACACCATCTTCACGATGTGGATCGTGATGCTCCTGCTGGTCATCGGCGCGGCCCTCATGGTCCGCGGCGCGAAGCTGATCCCGGGCCGGGCCCAGAACCTGTTCGAATGGTTCTACGAGTTCCTCGGCAACTTCGGCATCGGCATCGCCGGCGAGGCCGGTCGACCGTATCTCCCGATCTTCCTCAGCGCGTTCCTGCTGATCGTGTTCGACAACTGGATCGGCCTCGTGCCGCCGGTCGGCAAGATCGACCTGCTCCGCGCGCCGTCGAGCGACGTGAACATCACGCTCGGGATGGCACTCGTGAGCTTCGTGATCTTCGAGTTCCTCGGCTTCTACAAGCTCGGGATCGGCGGCTACCTCGGCAAGTTCTTCCCGCTGTACGAGTTCAGGAAGGGCATCGGCGCGGGCATCATCGCCCTGTTCGTGGGCCTCATCGAGCTGATGCTCGAGTTCGTCAAGCCCGTCACGCTGTCGTTCCGACTCTTCGGCAACATCTACGGCGGCGAGGTCGCCCTCGGCGTCATCACCTCGCTGACGATCGTCTTCGTCCCCGTCGCCCTGCTCGCGCTGGAGCTGATGCTCAACGCGATCCAGGCACTCATCTTCAGCGTCCTCACGCTCATCTTCATCGTCCTGGCGATCGAAAGCCATCACGAGGAGGAGGGGCACATCGCAGAGGACGTGCTGGCCGCGGCCGAAGGCCACGCGCCGGCAGCGCAACCGAGTCACTGAGTCAAGCATTCAAGGAGGGATCTCTCGAATGGAGCACATCGGCGCAGGGCTTGCGGCTCTCGGCGTGATCGGCCCCGGCATCGGCATCGGCATCCTCGCCGGCCTGTCGGCCACGGCGATCGGGCGCAACCCGGACGCGGCGGGCCAGATCCGCGGCATCGCGATCATCCTCGCGGCCTTCGCAGAGGGCCTCGGCGTTCTCGCGATCGTCGTCGGCCTGCTCGCCATCTTCATCCAGGGCTAGGACCGGCACGGGAGTAGCCGATCGTGGCGCTGTTCGGGCTCGTCTCTGCCGTCGGGGGTCATGCCATCGGGCTGGCCGCCGAGAGCGAGCCGCTGTTCCAGATCAACCTGTTCCAGGTCGTCATCGCGGCGGCCAACTTCGTCATCTTCCTCGTGCTCATGTGGCAGTTCGCGTTCAAGCCCGTCGCGGCGATGCTCGCGGACCGCAAGAGCCGCATCGAGCAGGGCCTTCGCGACGCCGAGCAGGCGCGCAAGGACCGCGAGAGCGCGGAGCAGGAGCGGCTCGCCGCCCTGACCGAAGCCCGCCGCGAGGCGAACGACATCCTGGCGCGCGCCCAGAAGGTCGCCCAGGAGACCCGCGATGCGGACATCGCCGCCACCCGCGAGGAGCTCGACCGGATGCGCAAGAGCGCCTCGGACGAGATCACCGCGGAGAAGGGCCGTGCCCTGGCCGAGCTCCGGAGCGAGGTCGCCGACCTTGCCCTGCAGGCGGCCGGTCGCGTCGTCCGTGAGAACATGAACGACCAGCGCCAGCGCCGGCTCGTCGAGGAGTTCCTCGCCGATCCGAACCCGGGCGCCGGCACGGGCTCCAAGGCCTAGCCGAGATGGCCCAACCCGGCGCGACGGCGGTCAAGCGCTACGCCGAAGCTGCCTTCCAGCTCGCGAACCGCGACGACGCGCTCGACGCCTTCGGCGACGGGCTCGCGCTTGCGGCGACGATGTTGGGCGGCGGTGACGTCCTCGGCGTGCTCCGCAACCCGGCGCGCCCGCTTGCCGAGCGGATCAAGGTGGTGGATGCGCTGCTCGCGCGCCGCGTCCCCGAGCCGGTCCTCAAGCTCGTCGGGCTGCTCGTCGAGCGCGGCAAGGCCGATCGGATCACCGCCGTCGAGGCCGAGTATCGCCGGCTGCTCAACGAGCAGCGCGGGATCGTCGCGGCCGTCGCCACGTCTGCGGCGCCGCTCGACAAGGCGGAGACCCAGGCGCTGGCCCGAAAGCTTGCCGACATGACCGGCCGGACCGTCGACCTTCGGGTCGAGGTCGACGAATCGCTGATCGGCGGACTCACCGTCCGCGTCGGCGACACACTCTACGACGCCAGCGTCCGGGGCCGCCTCGAGCGACTCCGCGAGCGCCTCGTGGCGGGCGCTCGGTAGCGCCCGCGCCCGCCAAGCGACACCAAGGAGACCCGATGGCCATCCGATCCGACGAGATCGTCAACATCATCAAGTCCGCGATCGACTCGTTCGACGCCAACGCCGAGACGCGCAACGTCGGCACGGTCGTCGAGGTCGGCGACGGCATCGCCCAGATCTACGGCCTCGAGGGCGCGCTCGCCTCGGAGCTCCTCGAGTTCCCGGGCGGCGTCATGGGCATGGCCCTCAACCTCGAGGAGGAGACCGTCGGCGCGGTCATCCTCGGCGACGCCTCGGCGATCAAGGAAGGCGACACGGTCAAGACCACCGGCCGCGTGGTCGAGGTCCCCGTCGGCCAGGCGCTGCTCGGCCGGGTCGTCGACCCGCTCGGCAAGCCGCTCGATGACAAGGGCCCGATCGCGACCACGAAGACGCGCCCGGTCGAGCGCATCGCCCCGGGCGTCATCGTCCGCAAGTCGGTCGACACGCCGGTCCAGACGGGCATCAAGGCCATCGATGCCCTCATCCCGATCGGCCG
>DASSHR010000355.1:0-6633 GCA_035692745.1 Candidatus Limnocylindrales bacterium
GCCCGGGCCGCCGGTTCGGATGGGATGCCGCCGAGCATCACTCGGGCGGGATCTCCTTGAACGCGTAGCCCACGTTGATCCCTGCGGATCGCCGCACGAACAGCGTCACCAGGTACCAGCCGAGCGCGAACAGCAGGACGCCGCCCACGACGTAGTAGGCCAGGTCGCTCGTGAGCCCGAGCTCGGGGCTGGTGAGGAACGTCCACAGGAACCACACGCCCGCGATGGCGCCGGCGAGGCCGACGATCGTCACGAGCGGGATGCCGGCGACCTTGTACGCCGAGCCGGGCGACGCCTCGTAGAGCGCCTTCGCCCGGAACGGCAGCAGCGCGCCGGCGAGCGCCGTGCCCACGAACACGTACCCGCAGGCAAACGTCACCCCCAGCGTGAGGGACGCCCACGAGACGGCGCTGTCACCCTCGCCGTAGGCAAAGTTGTTGTACAGCCAGATCACGGGCAGGCTGGCCACGAAATAGATCACGTGCGCGTTCACCGGCGTTCGGAAGCGCTCCGAGACCCGGCTGACCATCTCCGGCAGCACGCGGTCGAGGGACATCGCGACCATGACCCTGGTCATGCCGATGTAGCAGTTGTGGACGATCTGGTGCCCGTTCAGGATGAAGCCGAAGGCAATCAGGAGCGTCACGATCGGGTTGTTCGCCAACGCCGTCGCGATGATGTTCGGCCAGAGATACGAGCCTGCCAGCGTGGCCTCGCCGACGCCGCTCCAGTAGCCCGCCCCGGCCACGTACAGGAACTCGGTGCCGACGGTGTTCTCGAGGACGACCGCCAGGATCGCCAGCAGGACGCCGGTGAGCACCAGCGAGCCGACGATGATGAAGAGCTGGTCGCGGAACGACCCGGCCGACTTGATCTCGCCGTTCTGCTGCGCCGAGTAGGTCGCCCACTGAAGCGATGTCCACGCGATGGGCGCGATCAGGAGCGTCGCGAGCAGGCTGAATGCCGGATTGAGGTTCACGCCCGCGGCAGTCGCGGCGGCACGGGCGTCATCGACGAAGGTCGACGAGCCACCAAGGGCCGCCGAGAACGAGTTGAGCCGCGACGCGACCTCGGATGCAGGCGTCAGGATGAACACCGCCAGCATGGTCCCGAAGGCGAGCAGGATCGCGACCCACATCACCCGCTGGAGCCGGACGTAGTTCTTGAAGCCCGAGACCAGGATCAGCATGGCCACGAGGGCATTCGCGACCGAGGTGACCACGATGCCGAACGGCGTCGTGAACCAGGTGGCGATGTCGACGAGCGACGAGCTGCCGGTCGATGCGGCGAGGCCCAGGAACAGCGGCGCGAAGCCAAGGGTGGCGAGGAGCCAGCCCGAAAGCGCGACCCACTGCAGGATCCAGATGACGAAGCCGGAGAACACCAGCGTGAATCCCACGCCGCCGCCGAGCACGCGGCTCTGGAACACGTAGTCCCCGCCAGACCGCGGGAGCGCCGTCGACAGCCAGACGTACGCGAGCGCGATTGGGATCTCCAAAACCATCGCGAGAAGAATTCCCCAGACCAGCTGCCCGCCCGGCAGGGCGCCGGGCGCCCACAGGTAGGTCCAGGGGAAGATGAGGCCCATCGTCAGGACGTTGTAGACAAAGGCTGAACGCGCGGACATGACCCGGACGAGCCCGGAGGACTTCCGAACGAAGACCTCGGGCATCGTCGCCGCAGCAGTTGCCATGGATCACCTCGTGCGGGACGTCACGTCAACCGGGCATGCCGCCTCCCGCGACGCGCCCGCGCGGTCTCGGGGACCGCCGCCCATTGGACCCGAACCCTCGATCGCACCTCCCTCCGAGCGGGCGCTCAGCCCGCGGTCATCTGGAAGCTGTCCACCTTTCCGTCACGCAACGTGATCAGGCAGCCACGGAGCACGCCCTCGCCGTACTCGCTGCCGGGGTTGACGCACAGCGTCGGGCCGATCCGGGCCGCGGCCTGCGATTCGTGGATATGTCCGTGCAGGCCGAGGAGCGGCTGATGGCGCTCGATCGCCTCGCGAATCGCCGTGCTCCCGGCCCCGTACAGGACCGGCTGCCCGCCTCGGACGACCTGGGACGGTGGGTCCGTGGCGGGGTCGAGCATGGCGCACGTATCGAGCGTGGAATCCTTCGGCGGGGCGTGGAAGTTGAAGATCACGGAGCGGTGGTCGCCGAGGTCGCCGATCGCCGTCGCGATCTTCGCCGCGAGCTCCGGCTCCTCCGCCTCGCGCGGCGTCTTCCACGGCGTCGGATTCACGTACGGCATCGAGACCATGACGTGGTTGTCGTCGATGGCGACGACCTTGTCCTCGCACGCCACGAACGCTTGGGCGTCGGGCCGATCCATCGTCCGCATGACCTCGGTCAGGTCGTCGTTCCCGCCCGTCGCGTAGACCTTGATGCCGGTGCCCGCGAGGCGCGTCTCGGTAAGGTCGATCCAGCGCGCCAGCCGTTCGGTTGCCAGGCGGACGAAGAGCCGCTCAACGGCCGCGTCTTCGCCCTGCGTCGCCCGGTACTCGTCCTCGTCCATGACCACGTCGTAGAAGCCGAGGTCGCCGATGCGGCGCCGGAGCCCGTCGACTTCCTCCTCGGAGGCCACACGCTCGACCCGGCCGTGGATCGTCGCCCGGTAGCCGCCGTCGGCCTCGCGGATGATCGGGATCGCGAGCTTGCCCATGACGTCGCCGCCCATGACCAGGACGTCCGCGCCGTAGAACTTCGCTGCGTTCAGGAACTTCTTCCACGTCCGCTCCGAGCCGTGGACGTCGGTCGCGTAGAAGATCTTCGTCCCGCGCTGTCCCTTGCGGAAGAGTCGCATCGGGCGATCCTACCCCTGCGAGCTCGTCCCGGATGGCCCGTTTCGCTGCGCCGCCCATCGCCCGGAACCTACAATCGCCTCTCCACCCACTCCGGAGGACCGCGCCCGAGTGCTTCCGCGCGACCAGAACGCCGTCGTCATCGATCGCGCCGCGCTCGAGGCCGAGGTGGAGCGGGTGATCGCGGCCGTCGAGGCCGCCGGCGCACCCATCCGCGTGCTCGGCTCGATCGGCGTCGCCATCCACTGCCCGGATGCCAAGGCCCTCCTGCCAACCTTCGAGCGGACGTACGCCGACATCGACTTCGCCGCCTACAGCCGCGCCGCGCGCGCGATCACGGCCGCGATCAGCTCGCTCGGCTACCGCGAGGACCGCGAGGTATCGATCACCTCGGAGGGCCGTCGCGCGATCTTCGACCACCCCACGAGCCCCCAGATCCACCTCGACGTGTTCTACGACGAGCTCGAGTTCTGCCACCGCATCCCGCTCGCCGGGCGCCTCGAGGTCGATCGGCCGACGATCCCGCTCGCGGAGCTGCTGCTCTCGAAGCTCCAGATCGTGAAGCTCAACGAGAAGGACATCGTCGACACGATCCTGCTGTTGCTCGACCACGAGCTCGGCACCGGCGACGCGGACGTCATCGATGCCGACCGGATCGCCGACCTCTGCGCCGCGGAATGGGGCCTATGGCGGACGCTGACGATGAACCTGGCAAAGGTTCGCGCGCTGGCGGAGACCTACCAGCAGCTGGATCCGGGCCAACGTTCCCGCGTCCTCGCCGCCACGACGGCGCTCAAGCAGCGGATCGACGATGTCCCCAAGCCCCTGGCGTGGCGAATGCGCGACCGGGTCGGTGATCGACGCCAGTGGTGGACCGACGTGGACGAGGTCCGCTGAGCCGGCCGAGCCTGGCCGAGCCTGAGCGCGGCCGCGTCCCTAGGATCCGGTGGCGGCCGCCTCCAGCGCTGCCTCGAACGAGCGCCGGCCGGCAGCGGTCAGGAGCCGGTCGAAGTGCTCCGCGGCGTAGCCACGAAAGTCGAAGTCCAATGTGCTGAGGCCCTGCTGGAGCACGCCCCACATCCCTTCGCGGAAGTCGGACAGCACGCGCATGATCGTGATCCGCGCCAGCGCCTCGGGTCGGACGGTGCCGGCATACGCCGCAAGAAGCGCAGCGTCCTGGTCTGCGTCGAGCTCGTGGTTGCTGCTGAAGTTGCCGAGGTCGAAGGCCGGGTCGCCCATCCCGGCATATTCCCAGTCCACGATCCGAAGCCGGGTGCCGTCGTGGATGAAGTTCGCGTTGAGCAGGTCGTTGTGGCACGGCCGCAGCTCCACCGGCGAGGTCAGGCAGGCGAGCTCGATTCGCCGTGCGATGGCTTCGGCGAGCTCGTATTCGGGCGGGATCGCGACGCCGCGCGACATCGCCAGCGCGCGGTAGGCCTCCACGATCCGGAACGGCACGAAGAGGCCCGGGATCGCCGGACCGTTGTGGATCCGTCGCAGCGCGTCACCCGCTTCGGCGAGGTGCGCCGGTGTCCGCATCTCGGCCTCCGGGATGGGCCGGCCCTCGATGAACCGGGTGACGAGATAGCCCTCCGGGCGAATGAATGCGACGACCTCCGGGCCAACGCCCACGCCGGCCGCTGCCACCGTCGCCGCGTGCTCCACCTCCCGGCTGATGCCCAGCAGGTAGGTGTCGTTCCCCGCGAGCCGCACGACGAAGCGGTCCCTCGCGCCGCCGAGCGTCACGAGGAAGTTCCGGTTCGTGATGCCGCCGGACAACGGGGTCAGCGTCAATGTGGCGCCGGCGAGCTCCGGGACCCGCGCGAGGGCGCGGACGAGCATCTCGCGAATGCCATGCGGCTCGTCGGCCGCGCCGTCCGTTGTCATGGCGTCATGATGCCCAACGCCGGGACGTGCGGCGGCGCGGCGCGGCGCATGGGACCCGGCCGGCGCGGCTGACGATGCGGACCGCGTCCGGACACGGCGACGCGGCGGACGATGCCGCCGCGTCGCAGATCACATTGAGACGAACGTGGGCCGGCCCGGTGGGCCGGGCCGCGCATGAGGCTCAGGCGCTGGCGACGGCCTCCGAACGAGCCTCGTCCTGGATGTTCTCCCTGGGCCGGGCGACCACGAGCCACACCAGCCCGAGGAGCGCCACGACGCCCGCGCTCACCGGCACCAGCCACTTGTCGAAGAAGTCCTCGGATGCAGCCGGGGTCTTGATCGACAGGATGATGATGGCCGACACGCCGTACGCGAGCGCCAGCACGTTGATCGTCATGCCCCATCGGCCGAGATTGAACGGCCCGCTCGGCCGCCAGCCGCGACGACGGGCGATGATCGAGGCGAGGACGACGCTCTGGAAGCCGATGTAGATGCCGATCACCGCGAAGGTGATGATCTTCGCCACGGTCGCCGAGGGCAGGAACGTGATGATCGCGGGCACGATCGTCGCGACCAGGACGGCACCGGGTGGCATGTGGAACGTGGGATGGACGCGCGAAAGGGCTCGCGACGCCGGGATCATGCCGTCGCGCGCAAACGAGTACACCAGCCGGATCGCCGCACCCTGGATCGCGATCGTGCACGACACGAACGCGAACAGGATGAGGGCCAGCGCGACCTTCGAACCCACGTCACCGAACTGGGCGGCGAGGATCGAGTCGATCGGCGCGGTTTCGGCGCCGCTGATCACCGCACCGAGGTCCGGCACGGCGAGGATCAGGGCAAAGACGAGCAGGATCGTCGTGAAGCCGCCGACCGCGAGCGTCCAGATCATCGCCCGCGGCACCTTGCGCGAGGGATCGCGGACCTCTTCCGCGATGTCGCCGCACGCTTCGAACCCGTAGAACACCCACACCGCGGCGAGTGCGGCCGCGAGGAAGGCACCGACGTAGTCGCCCTCGCCCGCGCCACTCGACTGGAAGATGACGCCGACGTCGTTATGTCGGTCGGTGAGCAGGAGCCACGCGGCCAGGCCCACCGTGCCGGCGACCTCGACCGCGACACCGAGCCGCGCCAGGAAGGCAAGGCGCCGGATGCCGAGCATGTTGAGCGCGCCGCCGAGGACGATGATCACGACAGCGGTCACGATCGTGGAAGTGTCGGTGGCTTCGTAACCGAACAACGGAGCCGCATACAGGTTGGCGCCATACGCCACCGCCGCGACCGTGATCAGCAGGGCCATCGTGTACATCCAGCCGGACATGAACGCGTAGCGCGGTCCGACGAGGCGTTTCGACCACTGGAAGATGCCGCCCGCGAGCGGGAACTGCGAGGCGACCTCGCCGAACGTGAAGACGACGAGGAACTGCCCGATCAGGACGATCGGATACGACCAGATGAACGCCGGCCCGGCGGCCGCCAGGCCGAACGCGAACAGCGTGTACACGCCGACGATCGGGGACAGGTACGTGAACCCGACCGCGAAGTTCGACAGCAGCCCGAGCGAGCGGCTCAGCTGCTGGCGGTAGCCGAGTGCGGCGAGCTGCTGCTCGTCGGCGCCGGCCATCGATTGCATGCCAGGACCCGACACGGTTTCCTCCCTCTACCACCACGAGTCGGCAGCCAAGGGGGCGGCGCCGTTGCTCGCGAGACGGACCTCTTCGGGAACACCGAGGACGCGGGGCACTCGATCAGGCCCTCCACCCGATCGCGCCGGGAGCATACGAGCGCCGGAACCACGAATCAAGGCGATTGCGCCCACGCTGATCCCCGCAAAGCGTGCCTGCACCGCCCCTGTGCTGCGAATCACGCCGTTTCGCGCGCGAACCGCGCGCCACTACCCGGAATCGTGCGATGTGCGCGGGTCGCGGCGGATCGCG
>DASSHR010000356.1:0-18442 GCA_035692745.1 Candidatus Limnocylindrales bacterium
CGAGTGGACCGACCACAACGTGTCGGATCCCGGCGTGACGCTGATCGAGACGTTCGCGTACATGACCGATCAGCTCATCTACCGGCTCAACCGCGTGCCGGACCGGAACTACATCAAGTTCCTGGAGCTCATCGGCGTGACCTTGTTCCCGCCGACGGCGGCGCGCACGGATGCCACGTTCTGGCTGGCCGGCCCGCAGCCCGAGGTCGTGACGATCCCGGAAGGCACCGAGATCGCGACCGTTCGAACGGACACGGATGACGCGATCGTCTTCGCAACGACGGAGGATCGCCCGATCATCCCTGCGACGCTGATCGAGATCGGCTCGATGTCCAAGGGCAAGACCGTGTACAAGGATCTGCTGCCGCAGGTCGAGCTCGGCCGCGACGCGTACTGCTTCCAGGAGCGGCCGCAGCTCGGCGACGTGCTGATGATCGGCCTGTCCGAGGCGGTCCCCTCGAACGCCATCCAGCTCCGCTTCTCGTGCGCGATCGAGGGCGTCGGCGTGAACCCGGACCACCCGCCCCTCCTGTGGGAGGCGTGGAACGGCGAGGACTGGCTGCCGTGCGAGCAGAACTCGGACACGACGGGCGGCCTGAACCGTGACGGGGATGTCGTGATCCACGTCCCGCGCGGCCACGTCGCGCACGCGATCGGGACGCGCCGAGCCGGCTGGATCCGGGCGCGCGTCGTCGAGCCCGACTACGGCATGTCCGGCTACGAGGCGTCGCCGACCATCAGCGCAGCGGCGTCGACGACCGTTGGCGGGACGGCGGCGGCGATGCACGCCGCGGTCATTCGCGACGAGGACCTCGGCGTCGCCGAGGGCGTCCCGGGCCAGCGCTTCAGCCTCCTGCGCACCCCGGTCCTGTCGACCGAGGAGCCGGCAAAGCTGGTCGTCTCTGGCCCGGCCGGCCTGAACGGCACGCCAACGTGGATCACCTGGACCCAGGTCGCCGACTTCGCGTCGAGCGCGCCCGACGACCTGCACTTCACGATCGACGGATCGATCGGCGAGGTCCGCTTCGGCCCGGCGATCCGCCAGGAGGATGGCTCGCTCCGGCGGTACGGCGCGGTACCGCCGAAGGACGCATTCGTCCGGATGCTCGAGTACCGCACCGGCGGCGGACAGATCGGCAATGTCGCCAAGGGCGCGCTGCGGATCATGAAGTCTTCGTTCCCGTTCGTGTCCACCGTGGAGAACCGGCGCGCCGCCATCGGCGGCGTGGACGGCGAGGACATCGAGAACGCGAAGTTGCGCGGCCCGATCCGCCTCCGAACCCGCGGGCGCGCCGTCACCACCGAGGACTTCGAGCACATTGCCCGCGAGGCAGCGCCGAACATCGGCCGGGTCAAGGCGGTTGCGGCCGGCGACGGCGCGCAGGCCGGTGCCGTCCGGCTGCTCGTGGTGCCGGCGCTGCCGCCGGCCGAGGGCCGCGTCAAGTTCGACCAGCTCGCCCCCGAAGCGACCCTGCTCGAGGCCATCACTCGCCGCCTCGAGGAGTGCCGGGTCATCGGGACCCGGATCGCCGTCGAGCCGCCCGGCTACCGCGGGATCACGGTCGAGGCGACCGTGCGACCGTCGATGGGCGCCAATGCAAACCGCCTCAAGGCCGACGCGGAGCGGGCGCTGTACGAGTACCTCCACCCGATCACGGGTGGCCCCGAACACACGGGCTGGCCGTTCGGGCGTCCAGTGACGATCGGCGAGATCTACTCGGTGCTTCAGCGCGTGCCGGGCGCCGAGGTCGTCGACAGCGTCTACCTGTTCGCGACGAACCCCGAGACCGGCCAGGGCCGCGAGGCCACGCCGCGACTCGAGCTCAAGCCGAACGTGCTGGTCTTCAGCGTCGCGCACACCGTGAACGTGCCCGGCGCGACGGCGGTCGCCTGATGCGCTCCGGGCTCGCGCTCGAGGTCCGTTCGCCGATGGCCGTCGCCACGGGCGAGGAGTTCGAGCTCCGCAACCCGCATCCGATCGTGGACACCCTCCCGGGCGTGTTCCGGGAGGCCTTCCTCGACGAGCAGCGTCGAACGGCACGGACGCCGTTCGGAGCGCGCTTCATCTCCGCGCTCGACAGCGTGCTCGCACCGGTCATCGAAACGATCGACAACATGGATTCGTACTTCGATGCCGACACCACGCCGGAGGACTTCCTCGCCTGGCTCGGGAGCTGGGTGGCGGCATCGGTGGATGCGGGCTGGCCGGAGGATCGGCGCAGGGCGTTCGTCGGCCAGGCGGCCGAGCTCTACCGCCGCCGCGGCACCGCGGACGGCCTGCGAGATCACGTCCAGATCCACACCGGCGGGGTGGTCGAGATCATCGAGAACGGCGCCTCCAGCTGGTCGGTCACCGCGGACGGCAAGCTCCCCGGCACGCCCGAGGCGGTCGTGGTCGTTCGCGTGACCATCGACGACCCGGACGCGATCGACAAGGTCAAGCTCGACGAGCTCGTCATGTCCTCGAAGCCGGCCCACGTGGTCCACCGGATCGAGATCCTCGGCTCGGGCTCGCGTGGCGGCAAGAAGGCCAAGGGCGATGCGCCCGCAGGCGCGACGGTCGATGTCGCGTCGGTGATCGCCGACGTCAAGGCCGAGGCGAAGAAGGCGACCAGGGCGAGCGCCGATGAGGCGACGCCGACGGCACGCCTCGATGCAGCCCCGGTCGCCGATGCGGCGGCTGCTCCAGATACGGCTCCGGCCGCAGAAGCTGGCGCGACTGCGGACGCGGCCGGCGCGGCTGCGGATGCAGCTCCCCCGCCCGACGCGGCATCCGCTGCCGGCGCCCCGGCGATCGAGCCTCCGGCCGCGACCGCCCCCGAGGAGTCACCGAAGAAGGCCAAGGGCGACGCACCCGCGACCTGATCGCGGAACGCTCGGCGCACGGGTCGATAGGATGGCGCCCGACGGATCGCCCGAGGGTGGTGATCGGTGGGAGGTGCACGCGTGATCCGCTGCAAGATCTGCGGCACGATCAACGACGCAACGACTGTCTTCTGCAGTAGTTGCGGCAACTTCCTGCCCGACAACAGCGAGCCCTACGACCCGAACGCCGAGAAGGCGGCGGCCGAGAAGGCGGCGGCCGAGAAGGCGGCGGCCGAGCAGGCCGCCGCGGAGAAGGCTGCGGCCGAGCAGGCCGCCGCGGAGAAGGCGGCGGAGGCGAAGGCGGCCGAGGAGGCCGCTGCCGCGAAGGCAGCCGCCGAGAAGGCCGCTGCCGCGAAGGCAGCCGCCGAGAAGGCAGAAGCCGAACGCCTCGCCGCCGAACAGGCCGCGACGGAAAAGGCGGAAGCCGAACGACGCGCGGCCGAAACAGCCGCTGCGGAGAAAGCGGCAGCCGAACAGGCCGCGGCGGAGAAAGCGGCAGCGGAGCGCGCAGCAGCCGAGGAGGCAGCAGCCCAGAAGGCGGCCGCGGAGAAAGCGGCGGCCGAGCAGGCCGCCGCCGAGAAGGCGGCCGCGGACAAGGCCGCCGCGGACAAGGCCGAAGCGGAACGCGTCGCTGCCGAACGTGCAGCAGCGGAGGCCGAGCGAGCCGCTGCGGCAGAGCATGCCGAAGCCGAACGAGCCGCCGCAGAGAAGGCCGCCGCGCAGAAAGCCGCATTGGACAAGGCTGCCGCTGAGCGCCTGGCCGCCGAGAAGGCCGAGGCGGAACGCTCCGCCGCCGCGAAGGCCGAGGCGGAACGGATCGCGACACAGCAGGCGGAAGAGGCCCGCGCGGCTGCCGAGTCCGCTGCGGCGAAGGCCGCCGCGGAACAGGCAGAAGCAGAGGCGGCAGAGGCGCAACGAATCGCTGCCGAGAAAGCTGTGCAGAAGGAGTCCGCCAAGGAGGCGGCGAAGGTCGCCGCGGCTGCGAAAGCGGCCGAGGAGAAGGCGCAAGCCGAAGAGGCCGCGAGAGCCAAGGCTGCAGCCGACGAGAAGGCCGCTGAAGCCGCCGCGGCAGCGAAGCAGGCGGCCGAGGAGAAGGCAGCCGCCGACAAGGAAGCGGCGGCAAAAGCCGAAGCCGAACGCCGCGAAGCGGAGAAGGTGGCCGCCGAGAAAGCCGCCGCGGACAAAGCGGCGGCCGAGAAGGCCGCAGCCGAGAAGGCCCAAGCGGAACGGATCGCAGCGGAGCAGGCTGCTGCCGACAAGGCTGCTGCCGACAAGGCGGAAGCAGATCGGATCGCGGCCGAACGAGCCCAGGCCGAGCTGGCCGCAGCGGACAAGGCCGCCGCGGAGCAGGCCGCTGCCGAAAAGGCTGCTGCAGCGCAGGCCGAGGCGGACCGGATCGCCGCCGAGAAGGCGGAGGCAGATCGGCTCATCGCCGAGAAGGCGGCCGCGGAGAAGGCGGAAGCTGAGCAAGCCGAGGCAGCAAGGGTGGCCGCCGAGAAGGCAGCCGCAGAGCAGGCCGAGGCGGACCGGATCGCGGCCGAGCTCGCCGCGATCGAGCAGGCGGAAGCCGAGCGCGCCGCCACGGAGAAGGCCGAGACCGAGCGCCTCGCGGCCCAGAAGGCCGCGGACGACAAGGCGGCCGCCGAGCGCACCGAGGCGGAGCGGGCGGCCGCGGAGCTCGCGAAGGCGGAGCAGGCGAAGGCGGATCGGACCGCGGCGGAGCGTGCGGCGGCAGCCAAGGCCTATGCAGAGCAGGTCGAGGCCGAGGAAGCCGCCGCCGAGAAGGCCGAAGCGGAGCGGCTCGCCGCGGAGCAGGCGGCGGCCGAGCAGGCCGCGGCAGAGCAGGCCGCCGCGGAGGCCGAGAAGGAGCGCCTGGCACGGATCGAGGCTCGCCGAGCCGCTCGCGACGCCGAGCGCGAGGCGGCGGAGAAGGCGGCGCGCGCCGCCTACCGCGCGGCGCTGCGCGCCTCGATGCGAGAGGAACGCGCCGCGACAACCGGCTCGACCCAGCCCGCCGTCGGTGCGGACCCGACGTCCGGGCTGCAGCCCACGAGCGAGCCTGTTCCCGCGACGGGCGAGCCGGTCGATGTCAGCGCGATCGACGATTCCGAAGCCGTGGTGCCGGGCGCCGCGCCGCCGACACCTCCCCGAACGGCCGCGCCGGAGACCGAGCTCCTTCGCGTCTGCACGAACTGCGGCACCGGGAACAAGCCGGAGCGGAAGTTCTGCATGAAATGCGGAACCAAGCTGCCGGAGGGCGAGATCCTGCCGCCCCGGATCTGCCCGAACTGCTCCACGCCCAACGTGCCCACGCGCCGTTTCTGCATGAAGTGCGGGACGTCGCTCGCCGACGCTCCCCCGCCGACCTCCGAGTCCACGACGGAGTGGTGGCGCAAGACCTGACCTAGGCGGAGCTCGCGCGGACCTCCGACCCGAGCCCGAGGCCTTCGAGGATCGAGGCGTACTCGCGCCGATCGCGGCTCGCGGCGCCCGCATCGCCGGCCATCTCGCGCGAGGCGATGAGGACCCGCCACAGCGGATCGTGGAACCGGTCGAGCTCGAGCCCGCGCCGGCAGACCTGGATGGCCGCCTCGAGGTCGCCCGTGGCCAGCGCGTCCTCGGCCACGATCGTCGCCGCCTCGACCGCCTCGCGACGGAAATGCTCGCGACGCTCGACCGCCCACTCGGCCGGACCATCCTGGGGCAGGAGGTCGCCGCGATACAGCCCCAGTGCCTCGGCGAAGTCCGCCGTTCCCGCCCCGACCCGCCCGCCACCGTTCCGCCCGCCGCGCGCGCGGGCCATCGCGCGCTCGAACCGCCCGACGTCGACCTGACCCGGCTCGACGGCGAGCCGGTACGCATCGCCTTCGCGAGCGATGAGGCGGGTCGAGTCCGTGCCGAGCGCCTCCGACAGCAAGCCCCGCAACGACGAGACCGCCACGTGCAGGCTTCGCGCGCCCGTGGGGCCGTCGACGTCGGGCCACAGCGCGTCCTGGATCACCTCGCGGTGGATCGCCACGCCCGGTCGAACGGCAAGGAACCGGAGGACGGCGCGAGCGCGTGGCTTCACGCGATCGAGATGGACGGGCTCGCCGTCGACCTCCATCGCGAAGGCGCCGAAGCATCGGATGTCCAGCAGCCCAACGCGCGCAAGCGGCGCGATCGTGACGTGGCCGTTCCCGTTGAGCGGCGCCGCGTCGGCGGGCTCGACGTCACCGAGAGCCCAGGCGGGAGCGGATGCGGGCGCGGAAGCAGGCGCGGATGCAGCCGCAGCGCCACGTCGCTTCGGCGCGGCAGCGGACGCCGCCGGTGGAGGCAGGCGCAGGCCAGTCTCGCGGCGCACGCCCTCGGCAAGCTCGCCGTACTCGGCGCCGCGCGCGGAGCTCGCGTCGATCAGGGCCGCATAGGCGAGCAGTCGCGGGCCCGAGGTTCCCGTCGCGCGAGCGAGGCTCTCGACCGCGAGCGCCGCGTCACGCGCCTCGGGGGCGCCGGCCTCGGCCATGCCGAACGCCGCCAGGCCGCGGGCGAAGGCCTCCAGGACGCCGGCGCCGAGGCGTCGGGCAAGCGCCGCCCCCTGCTCGGCGGCCGCGACGCGGCGATCCGCAGCCGTCGCGCCATCCGTTTCCGCGGCCGCATCGTGCGACGCTGCCGGGGACGCGGGCGGGGCCCACGCATCGACGAGGAGGCCGAGCAGGGCGCCCCACGGGTCCGCCTCCGCCGCGATCTCGCCACCCAGCCCGTGGCCTTCATCCGGATCCACCGCGCTGCGGATGAGCCCCGTGGCGAGGCGGCCCATCCGTGCGAGCCACGGCAGGCCCGTTCGCTCCGCGATGTCGATGGCATCCGCGAGCTGCCGTTCGGCTCCCGCGTCCCCACCGAGCACGGAGGCGACGGCGGCGCCGACGATCGCGGCTGCTCCCAGCGCCGGGTCGAGGTCGTCGCGCTGGCTCGCCTCGAGGAGTGCGCGTCGCGCCGCGCCAACCTCGCCCGCCGCGAGCAGCAGTAGGCCGCGCACGAGGTCGCGATGCTGCTGGTCCAGTCGCGGATCGCGAGCGGCGGTGAGCGGATCGCGGACGAGGCCGGAACGGAGGACGCCCGTCCAATCGGCAGGCGGGATGGCCACCGGATCGAGCCAGGCGGCAAGCGCAAGGCGCTCCCGACGGCTCGTCGCGGCCGCGCTCGACGCGCCGAACGCCTGCTCCGCGCGGGCATACGCCTCGAGCGCGGCGCCCCAGCGGCCCTCGGAACGCGCACGCCGCGCAGACGCGAGCGCCAGCCACGGGCTCTCGCGCACGACCGCGGCCGGCAGCAGCTCGAGCCGCAGGCCCGGACCGCCGGCGACCTGCTCGCCGCGATCACCGACGAGGCTCGAGACGGACGGCCAATCCTCTGCGCGGCAGTAGCCGACGAGCGCCTCCGACAGCGCGCCCGTTCGCTCGAGCAACGCCGCCGCGCGCTGATGGCGCCGCCGGGCCTCGGCCTCGCCGACTTCTTCCACGAGCATCCGGTCCAGGTGCGAGCGCAGCACCTCGTGGTAGCGGTACGAGCCCTCGCTCTCGTCCACGGCGACGGTGAACAGCTGGCGCCGTGCCAGCTCTTCGAGGAGCACCGCGCTCCCTCGCCGATCGAGGAGCTCGTCGCACAGGTCGCCGGTCAGCCGGACGAGGACGCAGGTGTCGACGAGGAACCGGCGCAGCTCCTCGGGCAGCTCGGCGAGGACGTTGCGGGCGAGGTACTCCCGCAGCACCCGGGTTGACGAGCCCACGCCGCCGAGGATCCGACGCCGCTCGTCCGCGGACTTGCCGCGGGTCGCGAGATGGAACAGCTGCAGTCCTGCTGCCCAGCCCTCGGTCCGGCGTGCGAGCACGGCCAGCTCGGATGGCGGCACCGCCTCCAGGTAGAAGTCACGGAAGAGCCGCTCGACCTCCCAGGAGCGGAAGCGCAGGTCGTCGACCTCGATCTCCTGGAAATCGCCCGACACCCGCAGCCGCGGCAGGTTGAAGTCCGGGCGGACGCGTGAGGCGGCGACGATCCGCAGCCAGGGCGGCGCGTAGTCCACGAGCCGGCTCAGCGCGGCTTCGGCCGCGGTGCCTTCGAGGGCGTGCAGGTCGTCGATGACGAGGACCGCCCGATCGCCGGACCAGGTCTCGAGCGCTCGCGCCGCCTCCTCGACGTCGTCCCAGCCCGAGGGCAGGCCGGGCACGACCCCGCCGACGGCTGCCTCGAGGTGGTGCAACATGCGCGCCGCATCGTCGTCCCAGGTCTCCGCGCGGTACCAGGCCACCGGCAGCGGCGTCGACGCGGCGAACCGCGCGAGCAGCGTCGTCTTGCCGGAGCCCGCGGGTGCGATGACGAGCGTCAGCCGATGGCGCTCAACCGCCGCGGCGAGCTGCGATTCGAGTCGCTCGCGAGGAAGCGCCTCCGCCGCCGGGACGCGCACCTTCGCCGGAACCACGACAGGCGCACTCGCACCCTGCGGGCCGGGACGGTGGGCACGCAGGTGCCGGTCCTCTGGCAATGATCAGCCCCCTGGCAGCGACACTCGGCGACGGGGAAGGGATGCGTATGGTGCCACCGTGGACCGGGACGGGTCCAGCCGGAATCAGCCGGAATCAGCCGCCGATCAGGACCAGCTCGGGCTGAGATCGCCCCCGGAGGCCTTCGTGAACGTGCTCAGCTTGCTGGTGTTGAGGTCGTAGATGAACAGGTCCTCGCTGCCCTCGTCGCCTGCCGAGAACACGATGTAGCGCCCGCCCGGCGACCACGCCGGATGGCGCACGTTGGTCTTGCCCGTCGCGAGCGGGATGATGTCGTGGTTGGCCGACGCCAGGTCCATCAGGTACAGCTCGAAGTCACCGCTCGAGCCGCGGTTGCTGACGAATGCGATCAACGTGCCGTCGGGCGAGACCGCGGGCTCGTGATCCTCGAAGGCGTCGTTCGTGAGCTTCGTGACGTCCTTCGAGGCGATGTCGATCATGTTGATCTCGGCGCCGTCACCCTGGCCCTGGATCCAGACGATGGACTTGCCATCCGGGGTGAAGCACGGCTCGACGTCGGGAATGTCGTTGGACGTGAGGGGCTGCGAGGTGCCCGAGCTCGCACCGTCCAGGCGCAGCTCGAGGTCCGTCTTGCCGCTGCCGGTATCGCGGTCGCGGTGGCCGGCGAACGCCACCTGCAGGTCGTCCGGCGACCACACGGCATCGGTGTCGCCCGACCCGGACGAGTGCTTGACGAACGAGCGGCTCGAGATCGTGGCCACGTTCAGGCCGCCGCTGACGGAATAGATGATCTTCTTGGCGTTGAACGAGATCGACGGCGACGTGGCGGACCCGTTGGTCGCACCAATGACCCGGGTGGCCTTCGTCGCGTCTGCCTTCTGGATGTAGATCACGCAACCGCTGCCATCCGATGGGCAGCGCGAGAAGGCGATGGTGCCGCTGCGGTTGCCCTCGTCGACGTTGAACGCTCGCGGGCTGGCCGCCAGATCCGTCGCGCCGGCGGTCGGCAGGGTGGTCGGCAGCAGGGACGCTGCCGCGCTCTGGTGGCCACTGGGCTGCGCCGTCGTGGCCGGACCACCACCCATCGCCAGCACGGCGACGAGCGCGATTGCCACGACGACCGCGGCCGCGCCCAGGCCGAGCGCAAGCGGCGAGATCTTGCGGACCGTCGCCGGCGGTGGCGGCGGGGGCGGGGGCGGAGCGGCGGGCTTGAGCTCGTTCGCGCACTTCCGGCAGTAGGTCCTGTTGGCGTCGTTGATCGTGCCGCACACGGAGCAGGTGATCGTGGGGCCGCCCGACGTGCCGTCGGCGTCCGTGACGTCCGCACCCGCATCCGGCGGGGTGGGCGGGGCGACCACGGTGCCCGTGTCGATGCCGAGGTCGCGCCGCGCATACCCGCTTCCGGGCGTGACCGTGCCGTCGGGTGTTGCGGGCTCCGGAGCGGGGGTGACGACCTCCGGCTCGGGCGGCTTCGCAGCCGCCTGCGGCATCGGGCTGCCGCACGTTCCACAGAACAGGGCCTGCGGCTCGTTGTCCGATCCGCAAACGGCGCACTTGACCATGTCGGCGCAGTGTAAGGCCGCCGAAACCCTCGTGTAGACTCCGCCGCATGAGTGTCCTCGCGACCATCGAGCCGAGCAATCTGAACGTCGACGCTGGCTCGGAGACGTCGCTCGTCGTCCGGGTCCGGAACCGCGGCTCGATCGTGGACCAGTTCGACATCCACATCGTCGGTCCGACCGCCGGCTGGGCCGTCGTCGATCCGCCGTCGCTGCGCCTCTTCCCCGACAAGGAGGGCGAGGCCCGCGTCACGTTCCGGCCGCCGCGCGCCCCCGAGCCGAACGCCGACACGTACCCCTTCGGCGTGGCCGTGCGCGCCGCCGCGGACCCGACCGCCGCGACGGTGGAAGAGGGTCATGTCGTCGTCGCGCCGTTCGTGCAGCTCGCGTCATCGATCGTGCCGCAGACCTCGCGCGGGAGCATGTCGGGCACCCACGACCTGAGCGTCAAGAACATCGGCAACGCGGTTGCCGAGGTGACGGTGAGCGCGAGCGACCCCGACGCGCTCCTGAACTTCGACGTGATCCCGTCCCGCGTCGGCCTCCGGCCGGGTGGCTCCGCGACCGTCCGAACCAAGGTCAGGCCGAAGTCGACCTTCTTCACCGGCGGCGCCAAGCGCGTGCCGTTCCAGGTCCAGATCGACGACCCGAACGCAGGCTCCTACCAGGTCCCGGCAACGCTCGAGCAGCGACCGCTGATCCCCGGCTGGACGAAGGTCGTGTTCGGCATGGCAGTCGCGGCCCTCGCCGCGGTGCTCGTCCTCCCGCGCATGCTCGGCATCGACCTCGCCGGCAACAACGCGAGCCCGTCCGCCGTCGCCGTCGCGACCGCGACCGCCGTGCCCGTAACCGTGCCGCCGATCACCGAGCCGCCGGTCACGGTCGGCCCGCCCGCAACCGAAGCGCCGACCCCAACGCCCCAGCTCGGCCCGCCGGACACGGTCACGGCCTCGGGCGACAAGACAGACCTCACCAGCGACATGGTGGTGCTCGTGTGCCCGCCGAAGAACTCGTGCCGCAACGGCGTGAAGGATCGCATCCTGAACATCCTCTCGAACCTGCAGGGGAAGGCCACCGGTGCCCGGTTGATCTCGTTCGGGACCACGCCGGCCGGTACGTTGCCGATCACCGCGACGTGGAAGAGCTGGCACTACCCCTACTCCGCGGCGGATGGGACCAAGGGCAACCTCACCAGCGTCGCCATCGACCTCGCCCCCAGCCTCGTCGGCGGACCCGCGTACGCGCTGATCCAGGACGAGACGGGCCAGCGCTTCACGTTCACCATCCAGGCGGCGGACGCGCAGCTGCTGCTGAACCAGCTGTACCTCGTCACGCTGCCCCTCCCGACGCCTGCGCCGGATTCGGGGGGCGGGGGCACGGACTACACCTTCTGGTACCAGCAGCCGTTCGGGGGGTTCTGCGCGGCGCTCCAGGACTGCGTCTTCGCGAAATAGCACGCGGCTGGGCTCGCTGAAGCCGGAATCGCGTCTGCTATCGTTCGGCGCCCCGTGGCCCGGATGGGCCCGCCAAGGAGCAGCCGCAGCGCATGACGGCGGGCCCAACCAGCGGTAGCACCCTCCAGCTCGAGCTCGGCCTCGGCGCGCCACGCCTCGCGCTGGAGCCGGAATGGAAGGTGCAGCCCCGCCTGTGGGGCCAGTCGCTCCACCCGATGTGCTCGTACCTGGCGAGCTTCCCGGCGGCGCTGACGCATGCGTTCATCGCGCGTTACAGCCGGCCCGGCGACGTCGTCCTGGACCCGTTCTCCGGCCGCGGCACGGTGCCGCTGCAGGCCGCCGCCGAGGGCCGCATCGGGGTCGGGAACGACCTGAACCCGTTCGCGCAGCTCCTCACGGCGGCGAAGGTCGACGCGCCGAGCGCCGCCGAAGCCAGGACCCGTTCGACGGCCCTTCGCCTCGCGTGGGCGGGCTCGTCGGCGCGCTGGCTGGAACTCGCGATCGCCATCCAGGCCGATCCCGCGGCGGGCGGTCCGGAGGCCGTGCCGGCCGAGGTCGCGCTGGCCTTCCATCCCCGGACCTTCGCCCAGCTCCTGTTCCTGCGCGACGCCCTCGACCTCGACGCTCGCGTCGATCGCTTCCTTGCCGCGGCGATCGCGGGGATCCTGCACGGCAAGAGCCCGTCCTACCTGTCCACGCTCATGCCGAACACCTTCAGCATGGCGCCCCGCTACGTTCGCGACTTCGCCGCGCGGACGGCGTTCCAATCGCCGGAGCGCGACGCGTTCGACGGCCTCGACGCGAAGCTCGGCCGGCTGTACCGCGATCCCCTGCCCCGCTCGCCCGGGCTCGCGCTCCTGGGTGACGCGCGCGATGCCGGAACACGGGCCGCAGCGGCCCTGAAGGCTCGCGGGCTGCCGTCTCGCGCCCGCCTCGTCGTGACCTCGCCGCCGTACCTGCGCGTGGTGAAGTACGGCTACTACAACTGGCTGCGCACGTGGTTCCTCGGCTACGACGCGCGCGCGATCGACGCCTCCCTGGACGACGCGCACCGCCGCGTGCCGTACCTCGAGTTCCTCGGCACCGTGCTCGCGAACCTCCGTGGCGCGATGGCCGACGACGGCATCGCCGTGCTCGTGATCGGCGACGTCGCGACGGATCGCGGCCGGGCCACCGACGACGGCCGCGACCTCGCGGAGCAGGTCTGGGAGGCCGCGGCGGCGCCGGCCGGCTTCCAACTGGCGGGCATCGCGGACGACGACGTGCAGGCGAACCGGAAGATGACCCGGCTCTGGGGCCGCGAGGCAGGCCGCGCCACGCAGGTGGATCGAATCCTCGTGCTTGGCGCCACCGAGGCCGGCCGCCGCCGAGCGCGGTCCGCCGCATCCCTGCCGATCGACTGGAGCTGGCCGCCCCGAGGGCTCCGCGCCGTCTGACCCCCGGTTCGTCCGGCTCGACGTGGGATGGCAAGCGGCTCATGCCCTGCAGCGGTGCTCGGCATACGATGGGCTGGCTGGCGTCCGTCCGCACCTGGCCATCCGGAGGCTTCCGATCCTACGTCGTTCAACGCTGCCGGCCCTCGTGCTCTCGCTCGCGCTGTCAGCGACCGCGCTGGCGGTCGACGTGCCGCGCCTCGATGGGGCGGTGACGGACCAGACAGGCCAGCTGGCCGGCGCGACGTCCGACATCGAGACCGCGCTGGACGGCGTGCTGCAGGAGGACGGCGTCCAGCTGTTCGTGCTCTTCGTGCCGACCACCGGCGACATGACGGCGACGGAGTTCGCCGACGAGACGGCACGCGTCAACTCCCTCGGCGGCGACGATGCGTTGCTCCTCGTCGCAGTCGAGGACCGGACGGATGCCATCTGGGTCTCGAACGCGCTGCCCGTCACCGACGACGAGATCAACGGCGTCATCGTCGACACGCTCGAGCCGGGGCTCCGCGACGGCGACTTCCCGGCCGCGGTCATCGCCACCGCCCAGGCGCTCGGCGCCGTTGCGACGAGCGAGCCGGCGCCGCAGGAGACGAAGGACACCGGACCGGAGCCGACCTTCCCGCCGATCGTCAGCCCGCCGACCAACCAGCCCGGCGACGGCCTCGGGCTCGCGGGCCTCGTTGGCCTCGTCCTCGTGGCGCTCGGTCTCGTGTCGGTCGGCGTCTGGGGCATGTCCCGGCTCGCCTCGTGGCGCGAGGCGGAGGAGCGCGACCGGCGCACCGGCAAGCTCGCCCGAACGGCGAATGCCCAGCTCATCGCGCTCGACGATCGGATCCGGGCCGCGGACCAGGAGGCCGGCTTCGTCGAGGCGCAGTTCGGCGCCGAGGAGGCCACCCCGTTGCGCGCCGCCGTCAGCGCGGCGAAGGGCGAGCTCGGCGGCGCGTTCGAAATCCGTCAGCGCCTCGACGACGACCAGCCCGAAGACCCGCCGACCCGCGAGGCCATGCTCAATGACATCCTCGAGCGTCTCGGCCGGGCAGGCGCCGCGCTCGACGCGCAGGCGAAGCGGATCGACGAGCTTCGGAATCTCGACCGGGAGGCGCCCTCCATCCTGGCGTCGCTGCCCGACCAGGTCGCGACGCAGGAAGCACGCATCCCCGCGGCAACGGCGACGTTGCGCGACCTGACCACGGCGTATGCCGAGCCGGCGTGGGCCGCGATCCGGGGCAACGTCGAGGAAGCGACGAAGGGCCTCGCCGGCGCCCGAGCCGCGATCGAGCGCGGAACGGCCGCGGTGACCGCCGGCGGAGCAGGTGCGAACGGGCCGGCGCGCCAGATCGTGACCGCCCAGCAGGGCATTGCCGGCGCACGCGCACTCCTCGACGCGATCGAGGCCGCGGCTCGCACCATCCACGACACCGAGGCGGCACTGGCGGGTCAGCTCGAAGCGGCGGCGAACGACATCGCCGCAGCACGCGCCGCCGTCCCGAAGGACCGCCCGGACGGCACACCACCCCACGACGGCGAGTTCGACGCGGCCGAGGCGTCGCTTCGAACGGCGCGATCCGCCGTCGGCGCCACGCCGCCGGAGCCGATCGGAGCGGGACGCGCGACCGCGGCGGCCGCACGACTCGCCTCCCAGCTCCTCGCCACGGTCCGCGCCGACGCCGAGCAGCAGGCCCGGTTCGTTGCCTCCCTCGACGCGACCTTCCGGGCCGCCCACGCGGAGGTCGATCGCGCGTCCGACTTCATCGGAACGCGCAGGAGTGGCGTCGGCCGCCGGGCGCGCACCCGCATCGCGGAGGCCGAGCGCCTCCTGGGCGTCGCGGAGGCACGGCGGGATGCGGATCCCCGCCAGGCGATGGCAGACGCTCAACGCGCCGACGACCTGGCGGGCGAGGCGTACTCGCTGGCGAGCGCGGACTTCGCGCGCTGGGACCAGCCCGGCAGCCAGGGCGGTGGATCGGGTGGTGGCAGCGACCTCGGCGGCGCCATCCTGGGCGGGATCATCGGCGGCATCCTGTCGGGCGGCGGAGGCCGCGGCGGTGGCGGCTGGGGCGGCTCGCCGTGGGGCTCGTCGGGCCCATCGTTCCCCGGCGGCGGCTCGAGCGGCGGCTGGGGCGGCGGCCACAGCATGGGCGGCGGCTTCGGCGGCTTCGGCGGAGGTGGCAGCGGCGGCGGCGGTGGCGGCCACTCGCAGGGAGGTCACTGGTAGCCGGATCGATCACGCAGCGATTGCGCACGGCTCGCGTAGGCTGTGCGCGGAACACCCTTCGAAGGAGGTACGACCCAATGGCCCAGACGTCGATCCTCGGCCGGATCGGGCAGCTCGTTCGCGCGAACGTCAATGCGCTGCTCGACGGCGCCGAAGACCCGGAGAAGATGCTGGATCAGCTCGTCCGGGACTTCACCAACAACATCGCCGAGGCCGAGGAGGCCGTCGCCCAGACGATCGGCAATCTCCGGATGGTCGAGGACGACGCGCGCGAGGCGCGCGAGGCGGTCGACGAGTGGGGCGGCAAGGCGAAGGCGGCGTCACGCCGCGCCGACGAGCTCCGCACCGCCGGCAACACCGCCGAGGCCGACAAGTTCGACGAGCTGGCGAAGGTCGCGCTCCGCCGCCAGATCGGCTACGAGAGCCAGGCGAAGACGCTCGAGGGCCAGGCGGCCAGCCAGGGCGAGCTCGCCGAGAAGCTCAAGGACGGCCTCAACAAGCTCCGCGCCCGCCGCGAGGAGCTGGTCCAGAAGCGCGACGAGCTCGTGAGCCGGGCCAAGATGGCGCAGGCCCAGGGCCAGGTCCAGACGGCACTGAAGAGCGCCTCGGTCATGGACCCCACGAGCGAGCTGAGCCGCTTCGAGGAACGCGTGCGACGCCAGGAGGCCCAGGTTCGGGGCATGGAAGAGGTCGCCGCGTCCTCGCTCGACCAACAGTTCGCGGCCCTCGACGATGACGAGGACGAAGCCGAGGTCCAGGCCCGGCTCGCGGGGCTCAAGGCCGGGAGCTGATCTCGGCTTGCTAGCATTGCGGCCTGTGAAGCAGATGTATCACCCGTCCGACCTCGCCGCGATGGATCCGCTGGTGCTGATGAAGAACCTGGATCACGTCAGGATGACGAGCCGGCGTCTCAGCTACATCCTCCAGCAGCAGGTCCACCTCTACACGCCCGAGGCAAACCAGCTGCGCGAGCAGATCGACGGCTACGTCGAGGCGGAGCGCCAGATCGAGGGCGAGATGGCGAGGCGCCGCATCCGGGCCTGACCGCCGTACGCCGCGGTCGCCGAGCGCGTGCGGGCGCGACGCGCTCAGACGCCGGCGGCCACCGGCGTCGCGGTCACCGCAGCGACCTTGGCCGCCTTCGCCCGAGCCCGGTCCTCCGCCACGATCTCGCAGACCGTGGCGGCCAGGTGCGGCATCTCGAACAGTCCGAACCTGATGCCGGACTCGGCGAGCTCCTCGGGACCCCAGCCCCGGAAGAGGCCGCGGCTCGCGACGGCGCACATCTCGTCATACAGCTCCGGCCAACCCACCCGACGCCGGGCGTAGCAGAAGCGGATGAACTCCACGGCATCGGCCGTGATGACGACGTGCTGGTGCGCGGGGCGCGCGACCATCGATGGTTACCCTCCTCGTCCCACTGGGGCACGGCAAAGCTGACCCGGACCTGCGGCGTGATGGACCGCAGCCCATGGTTGGGCGTTCTGGTGAGCCGGTGACCCGCTTCCCGGCGGGGTCGTTCCGTTGCCCGGAATGGTACGGCCGGGGCAGGACTTGCCGGAAGGGGGGTTCTCCACCTTTTCGTCCACGAACTTATCCACACAGCACCGGCGGCGCCGCGCGGCCGCCCGCCGGGCCTGGTCAGGCCTTCCGGCGGACCCCCAGCCCGGCCGCGTCCGTGAGCTGCCAGCGATGATCGGACCCGAGCTCCAGGCCTTCGAACGGCTCGTCGGCCAGGAGCAGGTTGCCATCGAGGTCGACCCAATCGGCGAGCGAGGCCACGGCCGCGGAGGCGGCGATCCCGACCGAGGTCTCCTCCATGCAGCCGAGGAAGCGCCAGAAGCCGAGCTCCTTCGCCCGCGCGAGCATCCGCGCCGCCGGGCCGGGTCCGCCGCACTTCGCGAGCTTCACGTTGACCCCGGCGGTGACGCCGACGAGGGCATCGAGGTCGTCGATCGTCACGCACGACTCGTCGGCGACGATGGGCAGCGGCGAGTCCTGCTGGAGGTCCCGCAGCCAGTCGAAGCGCGTCGTCGGGAACGGCTGCTCGATCAGCTCGACCCCAAGCTCGACCATCGCCGGCAGCAGCTCGCGGGCCGTCTCGGGCGTCCAGCCCGTGTTGGCGTCGACGCGCAGCGGCTTGTCGTAGACGCGCCGCACGGCGCGCAGCGTCTCGAGGTCCGCCGGCCCGCCGCACTTGATCTTGAGCGCCGGAAAGGCACCCGCCCGCTGGGCGCGCTGGGCGACGATCTCGGGCTCGTCGATGCCGATCGTGAAGTCGGTGGGCGGGATCTCGCGCGACAGCCCGAGCAGGGCATGCGCCGGCCGGCCCGTGACCTTGCCCACGAGATCGAGGAGCGCTGAGTCGACCGCGCACTTCGCGGCGCCATTCCAGCGGATTGCATGCTCGACGCGCAGGCTCGCCTCCCGCAGGCCGTCGGCCGTCGGCTCGACCTCGCCGGCTGCGGCCAGCAGCATCGGGAACACCGCGGGGACCGTCTCGACGGTCTCGCCGTAATGCTTGTCCGGGTAGCCCTCACCCAGTGCCACGACGCCCGGGAACCGGTCGTCGGTCAGCTCGATGACGAGCGTCGTCGTGCTCTGCCCCGCGCCGTGCTCCGAGCGTGCGATCCGGAAGGGGTCGCGCAGCGGGAGCCGGAGAACCTCGCTGCGGATGGAGAGCGCCATGTATCTCAGCGGGCGTCGACGACGGGCAAGCCGCGGGCGACCCACGGGAGCGCGTCCGTCGCGTCGCGCACCGCCGCCCAGAGCGCGTCGGCACCGAACCGAACCGGGTCCGCGGTCGGCAGGCCGGTCTCGCGCCCGATGGCTTCGACGACGCGCCGCGCCTCGGCTTCGTCCTCGTATAGCATCGTGTTGAGCGCGATGCCGACCACCTTCGACGGGGCCACGAGGCCGGCGACCTGCTCGTGGAGCTTGATGAACTCCGGGAGCTTCGCGATCGGGAACTCGCGGTCGTCGACATGATCCCAATCGTGGTTCGCCAGCCCCGGCTTGTGGACCATGACCATCGCGTGCGGGGTTGCGCCGTGGATGAGCCCGAGCGTCACCGACGAGTACGCGGGATGGTCCAGCGAACCCTGGCCCTCGACGATCAGCCAGTCGCCGCGCTCCTCGCCCTGTTCCAGCATCCACTCGACGGTGCCCTGGACGAAGTCGCTGATCACCCGGTCGACCGCAACACCCCAGCCGTCGATCATCATCCCGGTCTGGCCGGTGGGCACGAACACGGCCTTGTCGCCGGCCTTCAGGCCCGCTGCGCGCAGCGCGAGCGCCACCGACATCTTGCCGATCGCGCAGTCCGTCCCGACGGTGAGGATCACTCGCTTGCCGGGGCCGTGGGGTCGGCCGACGGCGGTCTCCTTCCGCTCGGGCGGGCGGCGATAGTCGACGA
>DASSHR010000357.1:0-3372 GCA_035692745.1 Candidatus Limnocylindrales bacterium
CCTCGGTGCGCTCGTGGCGGAGGCGCGCGAGGTCACCGACGAGGCATTCATGACCGCGGCCGAAGAGCTCGCGGGCTCTGTCGCCG
The DNA here is from genome assembly GCA_035692745.1 of Candidatus Limnocylindrales bacterium. Classification (GTDB taxonomy): domain Bacteria; phylum Chloroflexota; class Limnocylindria; order Limnocylindrales; family CSP1-4; genus UBA5189. Next base: position 87 of record DASSHR010000357.1, read on the forward strand.
CCGAGCGTCGTGCCGCGGGCGGCATCTACCCGCCGATCAGCGACCTTCGACCCATCGCCCGGCGGATCGCGATCGCGGTCGTGCGATGCCTGCGCGATACGGGCTACGGGCGGCAGCTGCGGGACGAGGAGATCGAGCCCGCGGTGGATGCCGCGATGTGGGCCCCCGAGTATCCCGAGTACCTGCCCGGCTGAGGCCCGCGCTCGGGGTCAGGCGGTGGCGGGCTGTCCCGCTGCCCGGGAGCCCGCGGCAAACGCCTCGAGGTTTGCCTCGGTGACGGCGCGCCCGCCTTTGCCGACCGCGTCGAGCGCCTGCCGGAACGCGGCAGGGCTGACGATGGGTCGCCGGCCGAGGGCCGCGCCGAGCGCGACGATGCTGATGAACCGCTCGTCGCCGATGGTCCGAGCCAGGGCCGAGGCCGGGATACGGACGATCTCGACGTCGCTCCGTCCTGGCTCCGCCTCGATCAGCGAGTCGTTGACCACGAGCAGGCCGCCGGGCGCGAGCAACCCCGCATACTTCGCCATCGCGGGCGGATTGAGGGCGATCACGACCGCCGCCTGATCGAGCACGGGCGACCCGATCGGCCGCTCCGACACGATGACGGTGCAGGCGGCCGAGCCGCCGCGCATCTCCGGACCGTAGGACGGCAGCCAGGACACGTTGCGGCCTTCGAGGACCGCCGCCTGCGCGACGATCTGGCCGGCGAACAGCAGGCCCTGGCCCCCGAAACCGCTCAGGACGAGGCCATGCTCCATCGATCAGCCTCCCGTCGCCGTCGCGTTGACGGCCGGCCCGGGCGCCGCCCGCCGGTCGACGAGCACGCCAAGGGGGTACACGGACGGCACGTCCTCGGCAACGTGGCGCATCGCCTCGATGGGCGTCATCCCCCACCCGACCGGGCACGTCGAGAGCACCTCGACGATCGAGAACCCGCCGCCGGCGAGCTGTGTCTCGAACGACCGCTTGAGCATGGCCTTCGTCTTGCCGATGAGCGCGGGCTCGGCGATGGAGCCGCGCGCGGCATACGTGACACCGGGCAGGATCGCGAGCATCTCGGTGATCGGGATCGGGTAGCCCGCCAGACCGGGGTCGCGCCCCTGCGGGCTCGACGTCGTCCGCTGCCCGAGGAGCGTGGTCGGGGCCATCTGGCCACCGGTCATGCCGTAGATGCCGTTGTTCACGAACACGACGCTGATCCGCTCTCCACGTGCGGCGGCATGGACGATCTCGGCCGTCCCGATCGCGGCGAGATCGCCGTCGCCCTGGTACGTGAACACGAACGCCTCCGGGCGAGCGCGCCGGACGCCGGTCGCGACGGCGGGCGCACGCCCGTGGGGTGACTCGACGAAGTCGACGCCGAGGTAGTCGTAGGCGAAGACGCTGCAGCCCACCGACGCCACGCCGATCGTCTGCTCGGCGAGGTGGAGCTCCTCGAGGAGCTCGGCGATGAGGCGGTGGATGATCCCGTGGCCGCAGCCCGGGCAGTAATGCGTGGCCCGCTCCGTCAGGAGGGTCGGCCGCTGGTAGAGGATGCGCCCGCGGGCAGGCGGCGCCGCCGACGCCGGTCCATCACCGACGGCGCCGTCCCCGACGTTGGGCTGCGCAGGCGCAGCCGGCTCCCGGATCGTCATGGCAGGCGAGCCGTGAGCGCCCACGCGACCCGCAGGCGATCGACGACGTCCGTCGGCGTCGGGACCATCCCGCCGGTGCGGCCATGGAAGAAGACCGGGGTGCGATCGAGGGCCAGTCGGACGTCCTCGACCATCTGGCCGGCAGAGAGCTCGAGGACGAGGACCGCGCGCGCATGCGCGGTCGCCTCGGCGAGCGCTCGGCTCGGGAAGGGCCACAGGGTGACGGGACGGAACAGCCCCGTTTTGAGGCCGCCGGCGCGGGCGCGTTCGATGGCGGTTCGGGCCACGCGCGCCGCGGTGCCGTAGGCGACGACGACGAGCTCGGCGTCCTCGAGCTCCTCGCCCGCCCAGCGCGACTCGTGCTCCGCGATCGCGGCGTACTTCGCCTGCAGATGCCGGTTGTGGATCTCGAGGTCTTCGGGCAGGAGATGGAGCGACTTCACGACGCGTGGCAGGCGGCCGGCGGCGCCGGTCAACTCCCACGCCGCGCTGTCCCACTGCGGCGTGCGGAACACGGGCGCAACCGGCTCCATCGCCTGGCCCATGATCCCGTCGGCCAGCAACAGCACCGGCGTCCGATAGCGCGACGCGAGCTCGAAGGCATCGGCCATCAGCGCGACGGCCTCCGCGATCGACGAGGGCGCGAGCACCGGCACGCGATAGTCGCCGTGGCCGTGGCCCTTGGTCGCCTGGAAGTAGTCCGACTGCGCCGGGCCGATGCTGCCGAGCCCGGGGCCGCCGCGCATCACGTTCACGAGCACCATCGGCAGCTCGGAGCCGGCCATGTAGCTCACCGCCTCGGCCATGAGGCTCATGCCCGGGCTGGAGGTCGAGACGAGGACCTTTCGGCCCGTCGCGGCTGCGCCGAGGGCCATGTTGATGGCGCCGATCTCGCTCTCGGCCTGGACGAAGGTGCGGCCCAGCTCCGGCATGCGCTTCGCCATGCGCTCGAGGAGCTCCGCCTGGGGCGTGATCGGGTAGCCGAAGTACGCATCGCAGCCGGCCTCGATGGCCGCGTCGGCCATGGCCTCGTTGCCCTTCATCAGCCGCGGCCGCGGCGCGGTCGGCGCGGGCGCGGGCGCGGGCGCGGGCGGTTCGACGGTGCGGGTCATGCCGCACCAACCTTCGGGCGGGCGAACACCGTGAACACGGTGTCGGGGCAGATGCGTGCGCACAGCGCACAGCTCGTGCAGCCGCCGGCATCGATCAGGCTGACTGGGTGATGGCCGAGGGCGTTCACGATGGCCGGGTCCAGCGCAAGAACATGCCTGGGACAGGCAGCAATGCACAGCTCGCAGCCCTTGCAGCGATCCGACGCGATGTCGACCGGAACGAAGGCGCGAGATCCGCGGGTCCGGACCGGGTCATCGATGATCGTGGACGCCAATCGGCCACCTCCATCCACGACGCTACGTCCGCGGTCGGGTCACGCGCGAGTGCTTGGCGGCAGGGTTCGAGGGTGCCGATGGCCCTGTCGCACGCGGGCCGCCGGCGCTTTGATTGGGCAGGACAGCACACAGGCCCGGAGGTGCCAACCATGCAGAAGCTCCTGCCCATCTTCCTTGCCCTGTTCGCGACGCTGAGCATCGCCGGCATCCTGCTCGTGCTCACCCGGACCGGGGCCGCGTGGCCCCGGAGCATCCGCACCCTCG
>DASSHR010000358.1:0-1434 GCA_035692745.1 Candidatus Limnocylindrales bacterium
TGCGACCGTACGGAATCGACTCACCCTGGGACTTCGATCCGGCCATCACGTACCTGACCCACGGCACCTACGGCGCCTGTCCCCGACCCGTCGTCGAGTACCAGCGCGCGCTTCGTGCCGAGCTCGAGTCGAACCCGATCCGCTTCCTGACGCGTGAGCTCGAAGGCCGGCTCGATGCGGCGCGACGCGAGGTCGCGACGTTCCTGAACGCAGATCCCGAGGGCCTCGTCGTCGTCCCGAACGCGACCACGGGCGTCGCGACGGTGCTGGAGTCGCTGCGCCTCCGGCCCGGCGACGAGCTGCTGACGAACGATCACGAGTACAACGCGACGGTCAACGCGCTCGAAACCGTGGCCGCCCGCGCAAAGGCGCGCGTGGTCACCGTCCGGATCCCGCTCCCGATCCGGCACCCCGAAGAGGTCGTCGAGGCGCATCTCGCGGCGGTCACGCCACATACCCGGGTCGCGCTGATCAGCCACGTGACCAGCCCGAGCGGCCTCGTCTTCCCGATCGAAACATTGGTCCGCGAGCTCGGACGGCTCGGGGTCGACACCCTCGTCGATGCGGCGCACGTGCCGGGCATGCTGCCGGTCGATCTCGGGGCGCTCGGCGCCGCCTGGTGGACCGGCAACGGGCACAAGTGGCTGTGCGGCCCGAAGGGCGCCGGGATGCTCTACGCCCGCGAGGACAAGCGCGCCGAGCTGCGCCCGCTCGTGACCAGCCATGGCCGCAACGACCCGCGGCAGGATCGGCCGCCGCTGTGGAAGGAGTTCGACTGGCAGGGCACCGGCGACCCGACGGCGTTCCTGTCGCTGCCCGAGGCGCTGCGCGTGATCGGCACGCTCGATTCCGGCGGCTGGCCGGCGCACATGGCATCGAACCACGAGACGGCCGTGGCGGCGCGGCGCGTCCTCGACGAGCGGCTCGGGCTGGAGCCGATCGCACCGGAATCGATGATCGGCGCCATGGCAGCGATCGCGTTGCCGATCGAGCCGGACGAGGCGACGACCGAGGCGCTCTCACGATCGCTCGCGGACGAGGAGCGGATCGAAGTCCCCGTCGGGCCGTTCCCGGTTCGGGCGTGCCGTGTGCCGGGGCAACCGCCGGCAAAGGCGCTGCTCCGCATCTCCGCCCAGCGCTACAACGAGCCGACCGACTACGACCGCCTGGCCGATGCGCTGGTGCGCCGCGGCCTGGTCGCTCGGGCCGGGTCCGGCCTGCCGCCGGACGCCGGCGCTCGAGTGCCCGCGACGGCCTCGGGTATCGTGGCGGGGTGACGGAGACCATCGACCAGCGGACGAGCGCCCTCGAGGCGCCGCCTCGAACCCGGGACGCCGCCGAGGAGCAGCTCGACCAGCTGCGGTTCCTGCATCGCGTCGCACGGATGGCGACGACCGCGGGCACGTGGGAAGAGCTCCTCGAGACCGTCGTCGA
>DASSHR010000359.1:0-8853 GCA_035692745.1 Candidatus Limnocylindrales bacterium
CTCGGGGCGTTCGAGGGCCGGATCCTCAACACGCATCCGTCGCTGCTGCCGGCATTCCCGGGCGCGCATGCGGTTCGCGACGCGCTGGCCCACGGCGTTCGCGTCACGGGCTGCACGGTCCACCTCGTCGACGCGACGCTCGACGGCGGACCGATCGTGCTCCAGGAGGCCGTGGCGGTCGCCCAGGGCGACGACGAGATGCGCCTGCACGCCCGGATCAAGGCGGTCGAGCACCGGTTGCTCCCCCGGGCGGTTGCACAGCTGCTCGCGCGCGGCGCCGCCCCGCCACGACCCCGCCGCGCCCTCCTCTCGGTGAGCGACAAGACGGGCCTGGTGGAGCTGGCGCGCGGCCTCGTGACGCACGGCTTCGAGCTCGTCTCGACCGGCGGCACCGCACGCGCCCTGCGCGACGCGGACCTCCCGGTGACGGACGTCAGCGCCGTCACGAGCTCGCCGGAGATCCTCGACGGGCGCGTGAAGACGCTCCACCCGTCGATCCACGGCGGGATCCTCGCCGACCAGCGCCGCGCCGAGCATCGCGACGCGCTCCTCGCGGCCGGGATCGCCCCGTTCGAGGTCGTCGTCGTCAACCTGTACCCGTTCACCGCGGCGGCCGACCGCGAAGGCACCAGCTTTGACGAGCTGGTCGAGGAGATCGACATCGGCGGTCCGGCGCTCATCCGGGCATCGGCCAAGAACCACCAGAGCGTTGCCATCGTGACAAGCCCGGCGCGGTACCCGGCCATCCTCGAGGCGATCGGCGAGCCGGGCGGGATCCCGCTGGGCCTTCGCTCCGCGCTTGCCGTCGAGGCCTTCCGCCACACCGCCGCGTACGACGCGCGGATCGCCGCGGAGCTGCCGTGCCGGATGCTCGACGCGGGCGTCGATCTGCCGGCCGAGCCGGGCCTGCCACGCTCGGCCGACCCCTTCCCGCCGGTGCTGGTGCTGCCGCTGGAGAAGGTCGAGACGCTCCGCTACGGCGAGAACCCGCACCAGCCCGCCGCCCGCTACCGGCGCACGGACCGTCGCCCCCGTGCTACCGATGGCCCGTTCGCGACCGGGGAGCCGCCACTCCAGGGCAAGGCGCTCTCGTACAACAACGTGCTCGACGCGTCGGGCGCGGCCGCGATCGCGCGCCACCTGCGCGGCGCCGGCTGCGTGATCGTCAAGCACACGAACCCGTGCGGCGCCGCGGAGCGCGAATCGCTCGTGGAGGCGTGGCATGCCGCCCTGGCCGGTGATCCGGAGGCGGCGTTCGGCGGGGTCGTGGCGCTCACGCGAGCCGTCGATGCGGAGCTCGCGACGGCGCTCACATCGATCTTCCTCGAGGTCGTCGTGGCGCCCGGCTTCGAGCCCGCCGCCCTCGAGGTGCTCGCCACCAAACCGAACCTGCGTCTGGTGATCGACGAGACGCTCACCGGCGATCCCGCAGGCCCGCGCCAGCACGGCTCGACGCGCGTCGGCTCACTGGACTCGTTCCGGACTGCGGGCGGCGCAGTCCTCGTCGGTGCTGCCGACGACCTCCTCGACGATCCCGCGGAGTGGGCGACCCTATCGACCCGCCGGCCGACCGATCGGGAGGCCGCGGACCTGGACCTGGCCTGGCGCCTCGTTCGCGGCGTGGTGTCGAACGCGATCGTCCTCGTCCGGGATGGCCAGCTCGTCGGGCTCGGCTCCGGCCAGGTGAGCCGGGTGGACGCGTGCCGGCAGGCCGTCGCCAAAGCGGAGCGATTCCACGCCCCGGCGGGCGCCAGGGGGGCGGTGGCCGCATCGGACGCCTTCTTTCCGTTCGCCGACGGCCCGCAGGTCCTCCTCGATGCCGGCGTGACGGCGATCGTGCAGCCGGGCGGCTCCGTCAGGGACGGCGAGGTGCTCGCCGCCGTGGACGAGGCGGGCGCGACGATGCGGATCACCGCACGTCGCCACTTCCGCCACTGACGCGAACGGTCGATACTGCGGCCATGGCCCGGTTGACGAACGAGGAGTGCGTCCGCGAGTACGCCGCGGCGTCGGCCGCCCACGACGTGGACGCGCTGGCCGCTCTGCGCCATCCCGACTGGATGGTGGTCTGGCCGCAGTCGGGCGAGCGGGTCCACGGCACCGGCAACTGGGCGGACATCATCGCGAACTACCCGGGTGGCGCCCCCGCGACCGAGGTCACGCGAATCGTCGGCGCCGAGGATCGCTGGGTCGTCACGCCCGGCAACACCGTCGTCCAGATCGCCGGCAGCGGCGATTTCTGGACGTCGGAGTGGCGCCTCACCTATCCGAATGGCGACGTGTTCCTCGTCGTCGACCTGCTCGAGCTCCGCGATGGGCTCGTCTACCGCGAGACGACGTACTGGGCGGCGCCGTTCGAGGCACCGGCGTGGCGGGCACCCTGGGTCGAGCGGGCCTGATCGAGGGCACGTCGCCCGGTCCTCGATGACCTCAGCGGTACGTGTCGCGCAGCCAGGCGATGTGCGATCGGTGCTCCGCCTCGTGCTGGAGGATGTGGTGGACGGCCCAGTCGGGGGCGACGTCGTACCTCGGCAGCTGCCGGACTCGGTGGAAGTCCTCGTTCGTCATTGGCCGCAGCCGACCCAGCACGAACTGGCGAACTCCGTCGAGACGGGCGACGTGGGCCTCCAGGGTGTCTCCATCGGCGCGCCACAGGTGCCCGTCGCCCAGGCGGTCGGCCCACGGCAGGAACCGGGCGACCTCGACCGGATACTCGTCCAGCTCGAGGATCTCGGTGCATACCCAGTCGGCCTCGATCAGGGCAACGTGGTACAGCAGCGCACCGATGCTGTTGAGCGGCGCATCCGGATACCAGTCGACCATCTCGGGCGTGACCTGCTCGAGCTCGCGGAGCGTGTCGCGCCTGCCGTCCTCGAGGGCGGCCAGCCACCGCCCGACCTCGGGATCGTCGGCGATCGGCGTCAGCACCAGCGACTCGCGCACGGCCCGAGGGTATGCCTCCGGTCCATCCGCCCGCGCTTGACCGACTCCCGGCGCACACGGATCATCCGCACATGCGCCGCACCCGGAGCCAGATGGCGATGCCGGGGCGGTCGATCCGCCGGCGGAGCTGACCGAGCTTCCGACGGCCGAGCGGCCGCCGATCTCGACCCGCGCGCCGCACCCGAGCGGCGCCGCTTCGACCACTGATCCCCGTCGATCCTGTCGACCCTCACGACCGGAGACCCATGCCTGACACGACGCCTGACCGTCCGCGCTACTACCTGACGACCGCCATCGCGTACCCGAACAACAAGCCCGGCCTGCACACCCTGTACGAGGTGATCGGGGCCGACGTCATCGCCCGCTGGCACCGCATGAAGGGCGACGACACGCGCTTCCTGACCGGCACCGACGAGCACTCGGTGAACATCGCCGAGAGCGCGGCCGCCCAGGACCGCGACCCGAAGGCGTACGTCGATGCCATGGTCGGGCTGTTCACCTCCGCCGAGGACGAGCTGCTGATCGCGCCGGACCGGTTCATCCGGACGACGGACCCTGACCACCGCCGCGCGTCGCAGGAGATGGTGCGCCGCGCGTTCGCGAACGGCGACGTCTACCTCGGCAAGTACGAGGGCTGGTACTGCCCGAACGAGGGCTTCAAGGCGCTCTCCGACCTGCACGAGACGCCCGACGGCATGCGCTGTCCGAACCACCCGACGATCACGCTCCAGTGGCTCACCGAGCGCAACTGGTTCTTCCGCCTGTCGGCGTACGCGGACCGGCTGCTCGCGCACTACGAGGCGCATCCGGACTGGGTCCAGCCGGAATACCGCAAGAACGAGATGCTGGCGTTCATCCGCGCCGGCCTCGAGGACATCTCGATCAGCCGCGAGACCTTCCACTGGGGCATCCCGTTCCCGATCGCGGAGAACGGCGAGAGCTCGCAGCGCGAGGACGGCTCGTGGGATCCCGAGGCGGGCGTGATCTACGTCTGGTTCGACGCGCTCATCAACTACATCACCGGCGCGGGCTTCCCCGATGACCCGGCGGCCTTCGCGAGGTGGTGGCCGGCCGACCTGCACGTGATCGGCAAGGACATCAACCGGTTCCACACCGTCATCTGGCCGGCGATGCTCATGAGCGCGGGCATCGAGCTGCCGCGCAAGGTCTGGGTGCACGGGTTCCTGCTGGCCGCCGGCGGCGACCGGATGAGCAAGAGCCGCGGCAACATGCTCGATCCCTCCGATGTCGTGGCCGCGTTCGGCGCCGATGGCGCCCGCTACGTGACCCTGCGCGAGGTCGCCTTCGACAAGGATTCGGAGGTTTCGTGGGATTCGTTCGTCCGGCGCTACAACGCCGACCTCGCGAACGACTTCGGGAACCTCGTGAACCGCACCGTCACGATGGCGTCGCGGTATCTCGGCGGGCCGCGACCGGCGCCGCGCGCTGCGGAGGCGACGTCGTTGGCGGCCACCTGGGCAGCGACGCTGCCGGCGTACGTCGCGAGCCTGGAGGGCCTGCTCCTCCACGACGCGCTCGCGAAGCTCTGGGACTTCGTCGGCGCCGCGAACAAGTTCGTCGAGGCCGAGCAGCCGTGGGCGCTCGCGAAGGCGGCGAAGAACGGGGATGCCGATGCCGAAGCGCGGCTCGCCGGGGTGCTGGGCGACCTCGTCGAGGCCGCGCGGCTCGTGGCGCTCGCGGCAGCGCCATACCTGCCGTCGATCGCGCCGCGGGCGCTCGAGCAGCTCGGGCACACGTACGGGTACGCGGACGATGGCAACGGCGGCCCGCCGATCCTCGACGAGCTGGCCTGGGGTGCGCACGCCGCCGACGCGGCCACGCTCGGGACGCCGGCGCCGCTGTTCCCGCGGCTCGAATCCGAGGCAACCGCCGAGTAGCTGTCGATTCTTTGGCCGGCTGGTCGTCGTTCGGGTAGGCGGCGGCATCGGCCCGCCCGCGAAGAGGGGGGCAACCCGCGATGTCGAAGCACGGCGAGTTCAGCCACATCGAGTTCCCGGCCAACGACCTGGACCGCGCGAAGGCCTTCTACTCGAAGGTGTTCGGCTGGTCGTTCGAGGCGATGGAGGGCATGGACGGCTACCTCCTGTACGAGGCGGGCCCGGGCGGGCTCGGCGGTGGGCTCGGCCTGCGCGGTGTGAGCGCGCCGGACGGCGTTCGCAACTACATCGCGGTGGACTCGGTCGATGACGCGGTCGCAACGGTCCTCGCCAACGGCGGGACGCTCGTGACCCCGAAGACCGACATCGGCGTGGGCTGGTACGCCGCGATCAAGGACACCGAGGGCAACGAGCTCGGCCTCTACCGCTCCCGCCGCGACGGCTGAGCCGGGGGCCGCCTTCCGCCGCGCCTGCTGCGTCTGCGTCGTCCGCCGCGCTCCGCCGCCCTCCCCCCGCTCGTCAGGCGCTCAGCGCCTCCTGCGACGAACCTCGGCCACGCTCTCGCCAGATCTTGCCGCATGGCAGCGGAGCTGAGGTTCTCCTCCGTCATTTCGGGCGGTGAGCGCCACGATTGACGCCGGAAGCCCCGAAGCGGCGCGGCAAGAGCGATCGCCCGGATGCTTCTTCGTCGTAGGACGCTCTCAGCGCCTCCCGAGCGGTCGGCGGTCAGATGACCACGATCCCGTCCGCAGCTGGGGCGTGGCCCGCCCGGAGCCCTGCGAGAACGGCGCGCGTGTCCAGGGGAAACCCTGCGCGGAGCGCATCTCGATGGACGTCGAGCACGATCCGGTTCGATTTGGTATCGGCAACCAGGAGCACGAGGCGATCGAGACCGGCGTCGCGCTTCTTGAGCAGCGCCCGCCGCTGGAGCGCCTGCAGATCGCCGAGTCGCGTTTCGGCCTCGACCCCGATGTCGAGTCCGTCCGCCCGCGTCCACCCATCGAGTGCCCGGAGGTCGCCGCGTGACGGCATCGGGAGCTCGGTCGCCCAGGGCATCTGCGGCGCCAGACAGGCACGGAAGCGTGCCAGCAGCCGCAGCTGGCCGGCGTCGCGAACGGGCTCACCCACGAGGTAAGCCCGCACGCCAAGGTCCATGCCCACGGAAGCGCACGCGAGCGCGAGCTGTTCGACGCTGGGATGCTCGAGCTCACGCCGCTCCAATCGTCCGAAGGTCGTCTCGTCCAGCCCGACTGCGGCGGCCGCATCACGGATGCTCAATCCTGCCGCGCGGCGGGTTGCTCGGATGTCCGCGACAACCCGCGCGATGTCGGCTGCCGCTCGCTCGAGCGCGCGATCGCGAGGGGACGTCCGCGAAGCCATCGCAGCCAGTCTGACCGCGGCCGGTTACCCGACGCTTATCGATCGCTTCTAGCATGCCTGCGTGACCCTCTTGGAGCTCGGGCTGCTGGTGCTCGCCGTCGTTGCAGGAGCGGTCGCAGCCGTCGCCGGCTTCGGGATCGGGAGCCTGCTCACGCCGGCGGTCGGGGCAACCCTCGGCATCGGCACGGCCGTTGCGGTCGTGGCCATCCCGCATGCGGTTGCGACCGCAACGCGCCTTTGGTCGCTCCGCGACGCGGTCGACCTTCGGATCCTCCGCTCGTTCGGCATCGCCAGCGCGATCGGTGGGCTGGTCGGCGCGGCACTGCACGGCGTGCTCGCAAGCCCGACCCTCGCCGTCGCGCTCGGAGCGCTCCTCGTCCTGGCCGGCACGCTCGAGCTGACGGGGATGAACCGCCGGCTCGTCCTGCGCGGCGCGGCATCGACCGTCGCGGGTGTGGCCTCGGGTCTGTTCGGCGGGCTCGTCGGCAACCAGGGCGGCATCCGATCGGCCGCGTTGCTCCAGGCCGGCCTGGCGCCGAGGGCCCTCGTGGCCACGGCTACCGCGACGGCGATGCTCGTCGACGCGGCCCGCGTGCCGATCTACCTCGTCTCGAACGGCCCGCAGCTCGTCGAGCAGGCACGGCTGATCGCGATCCTGACCGCGGGCGCGCTCCTGGGCACCCTGCTCGGCGGCCCGATCCTGCGGCGACTCCCGGAGCTGGCGTTTCGGCGCATCCTCGCGAGCGTGCTCATCGCGCTCGGGATCGCCCTCATCGCCGGGTTCGGCACATGAGCGCGGCGTCGCGGCCGCCACGCCGCCTCGTCGACAGCCACTGCCACGTGAACGCCGAGCGCTTCACCGACGACGTCGCCGACGTTCTCGCGCGGGCGCGCGCCGCCGGGGTCGAGCGCATCCTCGTGCCCGGCTGGAACCCGGCCTCGTGCGACCGGGCGCTCGCGATCGTCGAGGAGCACGCATGGCTCGATGCCGCGGTCGGGGTGCACCCGCACGACGCCGCGAAGGTGGATGACGCGGCGTGGCGCCGCATCGTCGGGCAGGCGGCCGACCCGCGCGTGCTCGCGATCGGCGAAACCGGCCTCGACTACGACCGCGTGTTCTCGCCGATCCCGGACCAGCTCCTGAACCTTCGGCGGAACCTCGCGCTCGCGCTCGACACGGGCAAGCCGGCGATCCTGCACGTCCGATCGGCCCGCGGCCGGGCCGACGCACAGGACGCGATCGTCGAGGAGCTCGTTCGGGCCGGGTTCGGCGCGCAGGCGTCGGTGGCCGCCTTCGGGCCGGACCGGCCGCCGGCGCTGATCCACTCCTTCTCGGGCTCTGTGGAGTACGCGAAGCGTGTGCTGGATCTCGGCCTCGCCATCTCGATCTCGGGGCTCGCCTTCCGGAAGGGCGAGGAGTCGACCGCCGACGTCGTGCCCCTCGTGCCGTCGGACCGGCTCCTCGTCGAGACCGATTCGCCGTTCCTTTCCGCACCGGGCGCGCCGAAGGGCCGAAACGAACCGGCGTTCGTCGGCATCACATGTGCATGGGTGAGCGAGCGCCGGGCCGCGGCGGGCAGTCCGTGGACGGACGACGATCTCGTGATCGCCTACGACCGAACCTTCCGGCCGCGGCCCGCGTGAGCGAGCACCCCTTCCTCTCGCGCCGGAACTTCCTCCGGGGCCTCGCCGGGCTCGCCGGCGGCCTCGTGATCAGTGCGTGTGGTCCCGCGGCGACCCCCAGCCCAAGCCCCTTGTCGACCCCCAGTCCGGCGACGCCATCCGGCGGCGCTTCCGGGGCGCCCGGGACGGCAACCCCGCCCCCGCCTCCGACGAACGCGCCGTCACCCACCACCACCGCGCTCCCGCTCCGCCAGAAGATCGCGCGCCTGCTGATCGTCGGCTTCCGCGGCCTCACCGTCGACGACGCGCGCTGGATCCGGACGGCGATCGCGGATCACGGGCTCGGTGGCGTGGTCCTGTTCGACCGCGACCAGGCGACCGGCGGGCAGCGGAACGTCAAGAGCCCGGCGCAGGTGCGCAAGCTCACCGCAGACCTCCGGGCCCTCGCCCCCGAGCGCGAGCTGATCATCGGCATCGACCAGGAGGGCGGCCTCGTGACCCGCCTCTCGCCGAAATGGGGCTACCCGGCCGTCGCCTCGGAGGAGGCGATCGGCGAGCAGGGCGATGCCGCGGTCACGGCGTGGGCCGAGGGAATCGCCGCGACCCTCGAAGACGCCGGGATCACCCTGAACTTCGCGCCGGTCGTCGACCTCGACGTCAACCCGACCAACCCGGCCATCGGGGCGCTCGATCGCGCGTTCTCCGCCGACCCGCAGACCGTCGCCCGCGATGCCGCGCTCGAGATCAAGGCCCACCGGGCCGTCGGCGTACGAACGGCGATCAAGCACTTCCCGGGGCTCGGCAGTGCCTCGACGAACACGGACTTCGGCGTCGCCGACGTGACGAAGACCTGGACCGACCGGGAGCTCGACCCGTACCGGTCGCTGCTGGCGGACGACCTCGTCGATCTCGTGATGGCCGCCCACGTCGTGAACGGCCAGATCGACGCCAACGCGCCGGCGTCGCTGTCGAAGGCGACCGTCACCGACCTGCTGCGCGGACAGCTCGG
>DASSHR010000360.1:0-3336 GCA_035692745.1 Candidatus Limnocylindrales bacterium
CCAGCACGTCATCGATGGCGCGAACGCTGCGGACCCCGGCGCCCGACGAGGGCTAGCCGCTCCAGGTCGCGGCCCACACGGCAGCGCCGACGCCATGGCCCGCTCGGGCAGCGCCGCCGCCACACCGGTCCGGCGCCGCGACCACAGGTTGTTAACACGCGGCCGATCCGCCGTTCACCGCGCCCCGCGAGCCTCCAGTCGTACACCCAGCGAACCGGCACGTACCACCGTCCAGCCGGACTTGGAGGAGACATCGCGTGACCATCCCCCGCACGGCGCGATTGGGCGCATTCACCCTCGCCGCAACCCTGGTCGCTGCCGCGTGTGGTGGTGGCGCCTCCCCCGCCCCGACCACCGCGGCCGGCAGCTCGGGGCCCGGCACCGGCGCCCCCGCTTCCCAGGGCATGACCGCCCCGCAGGTTCCGACGGGCGACGTCACCCTGAGTGGCGCCGGCGCCACCTTCCCCGCCCTGCTCTACCAGGTGTGGATCGAGAAGTTCGGCGAGGCGCACTCGAACGTCGCCATCGACTACCAGGCCATCGGGTCCGGCGGTGGCATCAAGGCGATCACGCAGCAGACGGTCGACTTCGGCGCCTCGGACGCGGCGATGAAGGACGAGGAGATCGCCGCCTTGCCCGCGGGCACGACGATGCTCCACATCCCGACCGCGCTCGGGGCGGTCGTGGTCATCTTCAACGTCAAGGGCACCGACGGCACGGCGATCACCAAGCTCAATCTCGACGGCGACACCATCGCCGGCATCTTCCTCGGCACGATCACGGCCTGGAACGACCCCAAGATCGCGGCCATCAACCCGGACATTGCCGCGAACCTGCCCGCGACCCCGATCAAGGTCATCCATCGCTCCGACGGCTCGGGCACGACGAACGCCTTCACGACCTACCTGGCCACGGTCAGCGACGCGTGGAAGACCTCGGTCGGTGCGGGCAAGGAGGTCGCGTGGCCGACCGGCGACGGGGCCCCGGGCAACGACGGCGTCTCGGGCGGCGTGAAGGGCGGCGACGGCCGCATCGGCTACGTCGAGCTTCAGTACGCGGTGGTCTCCGGCCTGTCGAGCGCCGCGGTCAAGAACGCGAACGGCAAGTTCGTGGCGGGATCCTCGGCCGGCGTCACGGCCGCCGCCGAGGGCGCCGTCTCGGGCTTCCCGGCCGACTTCCGGGCACAGCCGATCATCAACGGCGCGGGCGACGACACCTACCCGATCGCCGCGTACACCTACATGCTCGTCTACCAGGACCAAACCGACGCGACCAAGGGGCAGGCGCTCGTCGCCTTCCTGTACTGGACGCTGACCGACGGCCAGAACGAGGAGCGGGCGATCGGGTACGCGCCGCTGCCGGAGCCCATCCGCATGCAGTCGCTCGAGGAGCTCCACCAGATCACGACGGGTGGCGCCGCCATCTGGCCGTGAGCCGCCCCAGCAGGAGGTTCGGCCGGAACGGCTCACGCCTGCCCGACCTCGGATTCCGCATCGGCTCAGGCGTGTTCGCCTGGCTCATCGTCGGGCTCGTGGTCGCGCTCGCGGCGCTCCTCGTCGTCAATGGCCGGGAGGCGCTCTCCACGTTCGGCGCCGGCTTCCTGACCGGGACGACGTGGGATCCGATCGCCGGCGTCTACGGAGCCCTCCCGTTCATCATCGGCACCATCGGGTCGGCGTTGATCGCGATCGTGATCGCGACGCCCATCGGACTGTTGACCGCGATCTTCCTCGCCGAGCTCGCCCCGCGCCGGGTCGCCATCCCGTTGACGTTCGCGATCGAGCTGCTGGCGGCAATCCCGTCCGTCGTCTTCGGGCTGTGGGGGGTGTTCATCCTGAGCCCGTTCCTGCAGTCGACCATCGAGAGCTGGCTGGTCGCGCTGTTCGGCTGGATCCCGATCTTCGCCGGCCCACCGTTCGGCATCGGCATGTTCGCGGCCGGCATGATCCTGACCCTGATGATCCTGCCCACGATCATCGCGATCTCCCGGGACGTCATCAGCACGGTGCCCGACAGCCAACGCGAGGCGATGCTCGCGCTGGGCGCCACCCGCTGGGAGACGATCCGGCGCGCGGTGCTCCCGTTTGCGCGATCCGGCATCTTGGGGGCGGTCATCCTCGGCCTCGGCCGCGCGCTGGGCGAGACGATGGCGGTGACGATGGTCATCGGCAACCGACCCGAGGTGCCGAAGAGCATCTTCGATTCGTCCCAGACGATCGCCTCGCAGATCGCGACGACGTTCAACGAGGCATCGGTCGGCCTCCAGACGTCGGCATTGATCGCGCTCGGGCTGGTCCTGCTCGTGCTCACCATGACCCTGAACGCCGGCGCACGCCTGCTGGTGCGGCGGGTCACGAATCCCGGCATGGGAGCTGCCTGATGGCCGCCCTCGCCGGCGCGCGAACACCGGCGCGAGCCGCGCCCACGGCGCCGACCCCGCCCGGCTCCATTGCCGAGCGGCTCACCGGCCGCGGCATCGGGCGGCGGCGCACCACGGCGGACCGGACCATGCGCGGCCTCGCGCTGGCGGCCGCTCTCCTGTGCGTCGTGCCGCTGGGCGCGGTGCTCGTGTTCGTCACCCTCAGGGGCCTGCCCGCGCTCAACCTCGACCTGCTGACGAAGGGCCCGAAGGCACTCGGCATCGGCGGTGGCGCCGCGAACGCGATCCTCGGCACGCTGCAGATGGTGCCGCTCGCCGCGGTCGTCGCGGTACCCGTGGGCGTGCTCGGGGCGATCTACGTCTCGGAGTTCGGCGATCGCCGCTGGGCGAGGATCATCCGCTTCTGCGCGGACGTGCTGGTCGGCGTGCCGTCGATCCTCGTCGGGATCTTCGTCTTCACGTTCCTCGTGCTGCCGTTCAAGCAGTTCAACGCCTTCGCCGGCAGCGTCTCCCTCGCGATCATCATGCTGCCGGTGGTCATGCGGACCACGGAGGAGTCGCTCCACCTGGTCCCGAACGCGCTTCGCGAGGCCTCCCTCGCGCTCGGCGTGCCGATGTGGCGAACCGTCCTCTCGGTCGTGCTGCGCACCGGGCTGCCGGGCATCCTGACCGGCTCGATGCTGGCCTTCGCTCGGGCCATGGGCGAGACCGCGCCTCTGCTCTTCACGGCGCTCGGCAGCCGGCTCATCAATGTCGGCGACTTCGGCAAGCCGATGGATGCGCTGCCGATGTTCATCTACGTGAATGCCCGCCAGCCCATCGACGCCCTGAACGAGCAGGCCTGGGGCGCCGCATTCCTCCTGCTGCTCGTGGTCCTGCTCATCAACGTCGCGGTCCGGGCCCGGACCTGGGGTCGAAGGATCGGATGACCGGAGGGGACGAGATGACGGTGGATG
>DASSHR010000361.1:0-3049 GCA_035692745.1 Candidatus Limnocylindrales bacterium
AAAACGCCCGAACGGCCCGATCACTAGATGCTCCGGCCCCATACAAGTACAGGACTGGATCACGAGATGTTCGAGGTCGTTCGAGCGATTGCATCGTAGGTCGCCGGTCGCTGCGGGCGTGTCCCAGCGATCGGATGGCGCGTCGCAACGGCGTTGCAGGCGCGCCGGAAGCGCTCAACCGGGGTCCGCCGGTACGATTCGTCCGTGACCCAGACCCCTGCGCCCCTGCCGACGACCGCGAATCCCGCCGCCGCCACTCCGACCGCCGCAAGCCCGCGCCCGCCGCGACGGCATCCGGCGGACCTTCCGTTCCACTTCCCGGGTCGCGACCTGGCCGAGACGCTCGCCACCGAGCGCGGAGAGCCGGAATGGCTGCGCGCGGAGCGCGTGGCGGCATGGACGGCGTACGACGCCCTGCCGATCGAGGCGAACCAGCTGTACACGCCGTACATCGACCTCCGCGCGGCCGTGCTCGACGAGGTCCGTCCGTACGTCCTCGACGGTCCGCCGGGCCTCGGCGATGACCTCCGCGCGCTCCGGGCGGCGGGCCTGCCGAAGGGCGTCCACGTCGAGACCATGGGCGAGTGGCTCGAACGCGATCCCGAGGGCTTCCGCGCGGTCCTCGAAGGCGGCGGGACCCTCCCCGCCACCGACAAGCTCGCCCAGCTCGCACGCGGCTTCTGGAGCCACGGCCGGCACGTCCAGGTTGACGCAGGCACGAAGCTGGACCAGCCCGTCGTGCTGCGCTGGCCGTCGGCGAGTCCCGGCCGCGCCCTCATCACGCGCACCGTCGTGACCCTGGGCAAGGGCGCGTCCGCCTCGGTCGTCGAGGAGCTGGTTCCGTGCGGCCCGGACATCGACTGCGCCGAGGGCCAGGCCGTGCCCCAGGGCTTCTTCCACGGGACCACCGAGGTGCTCCTCGGCGAGGGCGCGACGCTCGCGATGGCGTCGATCCAGGATTTCGGCCCCGGCCAGGTCGCCTTCCAGCACCGCCACGCCACCATCGGCGAGGGCGCAACGCTGCACTGGGCGCTCGCGCAGCTGGGCGGCCGCGTCGTCCGATCCCGCGTGGACAACCGGCTCGAGGGCGACCGGAGCAGCGTCGAGCAGGTGGAGATCGTGTTCGCCGCCGACGACCAGCTCTTCGACCTGACCTCGTACACCCGCCACCTCGGCCGCGACACGACCGGCAACCTGCTGTCGAAGGGCGCCCTGCTCGATCGCTCGAAGAGCTTCCTCAAGGGCATGATCACGATCGAGAAGTCGGCCGTCGGGACGGATTCGTACCTCGGTGAGTTCGGGATGAACCTGTCGCGCGCCGCGCGGGCCGTCGCGATCCCATCGCTCGAGATCGACCAGCCGGATTGCCGCCGGGCCGCGCACGCCTCGTCGGTCGGCCCGATCGACGAGACGCAGCAGTTCTACCTCGAGAGCCGGGGCATCCCGCGCGACGAAGCGCGCAAGTTCATCGTCCTCGGCTTCCTCGAGCCCGTGGTTGCCCGCGTGCCGCTCGAGTCCGCCCGGGACCGGCTGCGCGACCTCCTCGATGCGAAGTGGGCCGCAGGCACCGCGGAGGCGGCCTCCGCCGCGTGACGGGAACCGGCCCGTGAGCGAGCTCCGGCGTGTCGACCTCGTGGGCGTCGACGAGGTTCCCGATGGCACGATGAAGATGGCCTACGTCGACGGCACCGAGCAGGTCGTCGTCGTCAACACCGGCGGCGAGATCCGCGCCTTCCAGGGCATCTGCACGCACGAGTACTTCGAGCTCGACAAGGGTTTCCTGACGGCCGGCGGCTCCGTCGGCCGCAATGGGCGCCCGGCGGGCACGTTGACCTGCGCGCTCCATCTCTCGCGCTTCGACCTCGCCGATGGCGAGGCGCTCGATCCGCCGGCCGAGCTTCCGCTCGCGATGTACCCGGTCGTGATCGAGGGCGGGCGCGTGCTGATCGAGATCCCGGAAGGGCCGCTCGCCGTCAACGAATAGCGAGCCACGGCGAGGCCCGCGAGGCCCGGCCCGCGAGGCCCGGCCCGCGAGGCCGCTACGGCGGGCTGAGCGTCAGGGTCTGGGCCGCATTGGCGGCAACGTTGCCCGGGGAGAACGGCAGCGGCACGGTGCCGCCCGTCGCCCACAACGGGATCATGTCGCCGTAGTGCGTATCGAACGGGTTGCCGCTTTGCCCGGTGGTGATCACGATCGTCGCGCCGTCGAGATCGTTCATGTCGACCGTCAACCGGTAGGACGGACCGTTGGTCACGCTGAACAGGTCGGCGACCCCGAGCGGCACGTAGGTCGGGTCGTTCGGGTCCGGGTAGGCCCGCGAGACCTGGTAGTAGTTGTTCTGGATCGCGCCGTCCGCGCCCCCCACCGCTCGCGCCGAGGCATCGAAGTACCACTCCAGCGGCGGGATGCCGGAGTCGCCGAGCGTCTGCTCCTTGAACGCGACCGTGTGGATCCTGCCCCACGTCCAGTTCGAGGGCTCGCCGAGGGCCGTCCGCATCTCGGCCGCGGTGCGGTCGATCGCCTTGCCGACGAGCTCGGCGGGCGACAGGCTCGGCGCACCGGGCGTGGTGTCCTTCCACCATGCGCTCGAGGGGTTCTCCAGCACGTCCTGGAGCGCCTCCCACGCCATCGTGGAGCCGACCCATTCCCGGGCCAGCGGCCCGAGCTCGTCGTCGAAGATCGCCCGCTGCAGCGCCACCTCGAGCGGCATGTACGCGGCGCAACCGGTCGAATCGACCGGGCACTGGTCATCCCAGTTCAGGATGTTGCTCCACAGCAGCTTGCCGTCGTCGGTGGTGACCTTGGGACCGATCGAGGCGAGATCGAGCACGACCTGCTTGCCGCGCGTCACCTGGGTGTCCATCTGGATCTTCTGGAAGTCCGCGGTCGTCAGCTTGGCCGGCGCCGAGGTGAGGAGCTCGGTGATCCGCGCCGCGCGGTAGCCCGGATCCCACTCGTTGCCGATGAAGCTCGGATAGCTCGCGTCGACGGCGGCGTTGTTCGCGCTGACGATCATCCCCGCCGCCGGGTCGAGCTGCCACGGCAGCT
>DASSHR010000362.1:0-10478 GCA_035692745.1 Candidatus Limnocylindrales bacterium
CGGGCCGCGAGCTCACGTTGAAGATCGAGGAAGGCACGCACCTGCCGGCCGCCTTCCGCGACGTCGAGACGCTGCTCCACGGGCACCTGGCCG
The DNA here is from genome assembly GCA_035692745.1 of Candidatus Limnocylindrales bacterium. Lineage (GTDB taxonomy): Bacteria > Chloroflexota > Limnocylindria > Limnocylindrales > CSP1-4 > UBA5189. Next base: position 94 of record DASSHR010000362.1, read on the forward strand.
GCATGGGCGAACGAACCGGGCTCGTCGCGATCGCGACCGACCGCATCAGCGCGGGGATCCACGGGCCGGAACGGATGAAGTCCGCCCTGGCCGCCGCGCACGAGATCGGGGTCCGTTCCTCGCTGATCATGACCAGCGGCTTCGACGCCGACGCGGCGCTGGATGACGACCTCACGCCGGCGGGCCGGATTGTCGTCGACGTCGGGCGCGGCCTGAGCGCGGGCACCGCCCTGCTGGCATCGGCAACGCCACTCCAGCTCCTGACCGAGCGCATGGCGCGCATGCTGGGCGTGAACCCCGATCCGATCCGCCGCGATGACCCTCGCTACCTCGCGGCCGCCGCAGCCGCGAGCCCGGCGCACTAGGCCACGTCGCGCCTCGGACGGCTTGGGTGTGCCCATGCACGCTGTATGCGCACAATGGAGGTACGGGGGTCCTCTCGGGTGAGGTTCGAGGGCCTCGACGGGGGCTGGCAGGCACGCCCACGCTCCGCCAAGCGTCCGCGACGCCCCGATCGGATCCCGAGACACGGCTTTCGGCCTTCGCAATGCCCGTTCTGAACATATGGCGTGCATCGCCGGGACCAACGAACGGCGCGTGTCCCGACGCCGCGGCCTGGCCTCAGGCCTTCGCGACGAGCTCCTCGGCGAGCAGGTCGATCATCTCGAGGTCGCGCGGCAGGAAGTCCTGCAGCATGATCCGCTCGATGCCGGCGTCGGCGAAGCGGGCGACCATCGCGCGGGCCTCGTCGGGCGTGCCCATGATCCAGCGGTTCCGGCGCGCCTCGAGCCACTCCAGCCCGCTCGTCGCGGCCTGGCCGAACTCGCCGAGCAACGCATCCGCGCGCCGCGAGACCTCCGCGCCATCGCGGCCCACGAGCACCCCGACCATCGCAGAGCGGGTGAGCGACCCGGGGTCGCGCCCAATCGCCCGACACGCGGCATCCAGCTCGGCCTGCTTGGCCTTCGCGTCGTCGGGTGTCGAGGACGACAGGTTGAACTCGTCGCTGAACTTCGCCGCGATGCGGTAGCCGCGCGCCGAGCCGCCGCTGCCGGTCAGGATCCACGGCCGGCGGCGCCCGTTCCTGCCCACCGGCCGGCCCTCGGCCTGTACCGGCCCCGGCACGAGCTTGCCGCCGCGCACGCTGATCTGCGCCCCATCGAAGTCCCAGCCGATCGGCTCCTCCCACAGCCCGTGGAGCAGCGCGAGCTGGTCCTCGAGCAGATCGGCGCGCTCCGCCATCTCGGGAAACGGCAGGCCCAGCGGGCCGTGGTCATCGTCATTCCAGCCCGCGCCGACACCGACCTCGATGCGCCCGCCGCTCATCTCGTCGACCGTGGTCACGAGCTTCACGAAGTTGCCCGGGTGCCGGAACGTGACCGGCGAGACGAGGGTGCCGAGGTGGATCCGGGACGTCTCGCGGGCAAGGCCGGCGATCACGGCCCAGGCGTCCGTCGTCGGCTGGTTCGAATCACCCGGGAAGCTCGCGTAGTGATCGCTGCGGAACCACGCCTCGAAGCCGCCCGCCTCGGCGCGGCGCACGATCGCCAGCTGGTCCTCGTACGACAGGCCCTGCTGGGCCTCGATCATCAGCGCGAACCGCACGCGTCGACCTCCAGACACTTCGAGGTGGGACAATCGGGGTTGACGAAATCATTCATGCCGATAGAATGCTTCACGCAATGCGAACTATTCCCGAAACCGCCACTGCCGGCATCCCCGGCGACCCCGCCACATCCGCAACTGCGGCCGGCGCGGACGTCGAGGCCATCGTGACAGAAGTCGCCGCATGGGTCGGCGAGCTGCGCTGTGCCTCGATGGGCCGCCTCGTCCAGGGCCACGTGAGCATGAGCCAGATGCACGTCCTGTGGCTCCTCCAGCACCACGGCGAGATGCCGATGAGCAAGCTCGCCGTCCTCCTCGACGTCTCGCTCTCGAATGCGACCGGGATCATCGATCGCATGGAAGAGCACGGCCTCATCGAGCGCGTGCGCGTCCCCGACGATCGTCGGATCGTGCTCGTTCGGCCCGCCGACGCCGGCCGCCAGGCCGTGTCGATGACCGAATCGAGCAAGCGCGACAGCATGCGCGCGGTCGTCCGACGCCTGCCGGCGAGCGAACGCCCGATCGTGCTCGAGGCCCTTCGAAGCCTCCGCCGGGCACTGTCCGCCGAGGTCGAGACCAGCCCGGCCCCCGTCCATCGCCACCACTTCGCCGAGCAGGCGAGCTGATCCACCCACCAACTCCGCTCCCTGGCCAGCGTCCACCGGCCATGGCCCCCAGACCACGGTAGCCACGAAGGAAGTGCAATCCATGGAATCGTTCGACGCACACACGCCAACCACGGCCGAGGATCCGGCGCTCGGACTGAGCATCCGCGCCAAGATGGAGATCCTGGGCGCGGTGCTGCTCGGCATGTTCCTGTCGGCGCTCGACCAGACGATCGTTGGTCCGGTGCTGCCGAAGATCGTGTCCGACCTCCACGGGTCGGATGTCTACACGTGGGCGGTCACCATCTACCTGCTCACCTCGACGGTCACCGTCCCGATCTACGGCAAGCTCTCCGACCTGTACGGCCGTAAGCCGATCCTGATGATCGGCATCACGCTGTTCCTCGCCGGCTCCGCCCTGTCGGGCCTGAGCCAGGAGATGTGGCAGCTCGTGCTCTTCCGCGGCATCCAGGGCCTCGGTGCCGGCGCGCTGTTCCCGATCGCGCTCGCGATCATCGGTGACCTCTTCACTCCGGCCGAGCGCGGCAAGTACCAGGGCCTCTTCGGCCTGGTCTTCGGCGTCGCGTTCCTTGCCGGTCCCGCCATCGGCGGCACGCTGACCGACAACTTCAGCTGGCACGCGATCTTCTACGTCAACCTGCCGATCGGCGCGATCGCGCTGCTCGTCATCTGGCGCCTGCTCCCGAACATCAAGCACGTCGAGCGCGTCGGCAAGATCGACTATGCCGGCGTCGTGACGCTGACCCTCGGCCTCGTGCCGCTGCTCATCGGGTTCACGGTGGCCGAGACGTCCGGGTTCGGCGATCCCTACTTCTGGGCGTGGATCGCGGCGTCCGCGATCTTCCTCACCATCTTCGTCTTCGTCGAGCGACGCAGCCCGGAGCCGGTCATCCCGCTCCGCCTGTTCAGGAACCGCACCTTCTCGTCGTCGATGCTCGCGATCTTCTTCGCGACCTTCGGTTTCGGGGCGGTGATCATCTTCCTGCCCCTCTACTTCCTGATCGTCCAGGGCGTCACGTACACCCAGTCGGGCTATCAGCTCCTGCCGTTCATGTTCGGCCTCATCCTCGCGTCGATCTCGAGCGGCCAGATCGTTGCGCGGACGGGCCGGTACAAGCCGGTCATCCTCGTGGGCCTCGTCCTGCTCATCCTGGGCATGGGCCTGATGACGCAGCTGCGAGCCGACACGGCGCCGCTCACGCTCTCGCTGTGGATGTTCGTCGCCGGCCTCGGCGTCGGCCCGACCTTCGCGGTGTTCACGATCATCGTCCAGAACGCGGTCGACTTCAAAGACCTCGGCGCCGCGACGAGCGACCTGACGCTGTTCCGGCAGATCGGCACGACGATCGGCATCGCCGCCGCGTTCAGCCTCTTCCGCCTGAACTTCACGTGGGACCTGCTGCGCCAGCAATTGATCTCGGCCGGTGCGCCAGAGGCCTTCGTGCCCGCGACGCCGCCGCCCGGGGTCGACCTCGGCGCGGTGACCAACGTGAGCTCGGGCGGCGGGGCTGCGGACTTCCTCGCGAACATCCCGGCGCAGTTCCAGCCGATCTTCGTCGACGGCTTCCATCGGGCGCTGACGATCGCCATCGGCAATTCCATCTGGCTCGGCGTTGCCGCCTCGGCGATCGCGCTCGTGGCCGCGTTCGCGCTGCGCGAGATCCCGCTGCGGTCGACGCACGCACCCGGTCGCTCGGGTGCGGGTGCGCCGGCGCGCGCCGGGGCGCCGCAGGCCGCAGCCGGCATCGACTGACCTCACGCGGCGGCCTCCGGTCGCCGTCCTGTACCTGCACGTCACGACCCCATCGGTTCCGCCGGTGGGGTCGTTGCGTTGCCAGGCGCCCGTGCAGCGACGCCCGGAACTTCGTCAGATTCCGCTGGGAGCGGACGTCGCCAACTCGAGCTCGCTGTCGACGGCCGAAACCGACGTCGAACTTGGTCCAATTCCGCTGGGCGGATGCATTTGACGACCTTCAAGCGCTCCAGCGGGGGTCGATGCGGCGGCGGCAAGCGCATTTGTCCGTCCACGTCCGCTCGGGGCGGAATCCGACCAGGATGTCGCAGCTCGGCGCGCGCGGGCCATGCCGCGAGAGCGCCTACGATCTGGACGTGACCGAGCCATCGATTGCTCCAATTCCGAACGGCCTCACGGCGATCGGCGCGACAGCGGCACCGTTCACGCCGACGTTCGCGGCACGCGACCTGCCGCCAGGCGCCATGCGTCGCGTGACCTTCGGCGACCTCGACATCGCGGTCGTGCATTCGTCGGCCGGCCTCGTCGCCATCGACGATCGATGTCCGCACATGGCGGCGCCCCTGTCGATCGGCGAGCTCGACGGCTGCCTGCTCGCGTGTCCGTTGCACAGCGGCCAGTTCGACCTGAGGACGGGGCTCCCGACCCGCATGCCGACGACCGGGGGGCTCGACGCCGAAGGCGGCTACCACCCGACCTGGTCACCGCCCGGCAAGGACCCCAAGCCGGATCCGCCGGGCATCAAGTCCGAGGCGCGCCGCCTGACGCGGGTGCGCAGGATCCGCTACTACCCGCTGCGCGTGGTAGACGGCGTGATCCAGGTCGCGATCCCGGGGGTCTAGGACGCAGGATGGGAGCAGGCGACCGATGCCATTGCCGCGGAGATGGCCGCGGTCTTGACGGGGTCGATGTCACGCTGGGCGATCACTGCAGCGGATTTGCGCGGTGTCGAAGGTCTGTCGTTTGCCTTCGCGGCCCAAACGAGCACATATCCGCCAGAAAGGATCGCTGAGCGGGCCAACCAGCGGATGCGGGGCTGCGGCGGGGGCCCGACGGGCCCGATTTCCGCTGCAGTGCACGCTCAGCGTGACAAACGCAGGCGATGTGACCCCATTTCCGCTGCGTGGCGCGCTGGGCGTGAACTCGAGCATGGCCCCAGGCGCCGGCCCGTCAGGCGTCGGGCGCCGTTCTGGAGCCTCGCACCTGCGTGGCCGCGGCCGTGTCGGCGGCGGCCGCATCGCGCCGCTTCGTCGCCTCGCGCATGATCTCAATCACCCGGTTCGGATCGTCGGTGACCTGGATGAGGTCGAGATCCTGGGGCGCGATCATCCCCTGCTCGACGAGCGTTGCCTTGATCCAGGCGAGGAACGGCCCGAAGAATGCGGTGCCGACGAGCACGACCGGGAAATGCTCGATCTTGCCGGTCTGGATGAGTGTCAGCGCTTCCATCAGCTCGTCGAGGGTGCCGTACCCACCGGGCATGATCACGAACCCGTCGGCGTACTTCACGAACATCGTCTTGCGCGCGAAGAAATAGCGGAACTCGACCCCGAGGTCGACGTACGGGTTGATGTCCTGCTCGTGGGGCAGCTCGATGTTGCACCCGACCGAGAGCCCGCCCCCCTCCTGGCAGCCGCGATTCGCGGCCTCCATCACGCCCGGCCCGCCGCCGGTGATGACCGCGTAGCCCTCGAGGGCCAGCAGCCGCCCGATCTCGCGGGCCAGGTCGTACGCAGGATCGCCCTCCTTGACCCGGGCGGACCCGAACACGGTGATCGCGCGCCCGATCTGGGCCAGCGCATCGAAGCCCTCGACGAACTCGGCGAGGATGCGCAGCGAGCGCCACGTGTCGGTGTCGAGGAAGGCCGGCCGCGCCGAGCGCTCGAGGAGCTTCTTGTCCTCGGTCATCGTCGGCTTGCCGGGCATCTTGCGATCGATGTCGCGGCTCATCACGAGCCGCCCCGAGCGACGATGCTCGCCGATCGGCTCGCCGCTCCGATCCTGCTCCGCTGGCGGCGCCGGCTCGCTGTCCCGACTCTGCACGCTGCTCTCCTGCTCGGATCCGAATGTCGGCGCATCCTACGCCGGTGGCCGATCTCTCCTCGCCCGCTTCGAACCGCACACGCCTTGTGATCGCATTGCTGATCGCCGCCGTCGGCGCGATCTGGACACTGCAGGGGCTCGGCGTGCCCATCGGCGCTGGCTTCATGGTCGGCAATCCGACGTGGATCTGGATCGGCGCCGGGCTCATGGTGGCTGGTCTCGTCTACGCGGCCTGGCCTCGGCTCCGAGGGCGCTCCGGCTAGCTCGACGGCGTCGGAAGCGGTGCCAGCGGCCGTCTGACGACCCGACGTAGACGATGCACTGGGTGGCGTCGCAGAGGGCGCTCACCTCGATCTCGTCGAACGGGAATGTTTCCTGTTGTCCCAGCCAGCCGTCCAAGCTGTCGATGAGACCCGGCGAGTCGGCGACCAACCGGATGGCAGGGATGACGCGCTTGAACTCCGTGCGGACCGCCTCGAACTGCGGGTCATTGACGACAAGGGTCAGCTCGGCGACGCCCGTGTCGTTCCCGTCGATGTCGATTACGGCAGGACGCCCTTCCGCGCTGCCGTTGCAATGCCATGAACCGAATCACGATGTTGGGCGGCATCCATGGCTTCTTCTCGACCGGATCGGCGACAGCCGTTGGCTTCTGACGGTTCAGCACCCGACGGCGTGCCTCAGCCTCAGCTGCGGCGACGTCAGACCTGCTCTGCTGCGGAAATGACATGGCGGCCGCCCTCTGGCGGGGCAGTTTCGAGCTTTCGTGTGAATTGCGTGTGAAGGATTTGGTCGCCGCGACCGCCTCGCCCCCACGGTTTGCCTGAATGCCGGTCGGCCATCCCCCCGATGACGGTCAGGACAACGCCGACGCCGTTCGAAACGGTCGGGGCGAGCCGTTTGGCTGCGCCGTAAGTTCGACGCCGCAAAACGCAGAGGCCGGTGCCTATTAGGCCGGCCTCTGCGCTGTGGCATTTTGCCAAAGACGGCGTAGACGAGCCGTGCCTACATCCGTGTGCCCGGCTTCCGCGTTGCCTCATCCTCCATTAACAACTCGCCGTCAGGCACGCCACGATGTCGTAGCCGAGGTAGTCGTGCAGCTCGATGTGGTTGTACTGATACGTCGTATACCAGCCTCGGTCCGAGCTTGACGAGTCCGTCTCCGAGTGCACGTGCGTACCGAGAAGGACCGCGGTGGATCCGGTAGTCGGCTCAAAAATCGTGCCGCCACTGTCGCCACCCGTGGAATCGAAACCGACGACTTTCATGTAGCGGATGTACTTGCAGTTCGTCGTGGCGACGCAGGACTGACTGTCCTCGTCGTCAACTCCGTTGCTGTCGCTGCTGTACCGGACGATCTTCCCGCATTGCAGACCGGTGTAGTGATTGTGGAGCGGGTCACTCGGGTGCGTTTCCTTGTACCAGCTGCCATAGCCAATTCGGCAGACCTGCTCGCCTTGCAGCTGCTGATTCGCATCGGCGGTCGAGGTGATGCTGACCACCTTCGGCGGACTCGTGGTCGGGTTGTACAGGGCCTTGTTCTTGGCGCTAGGGATGGAACTCGAGTTCAAGACGATCCAACCGACGTCACTCCATGAACCGTCGTACCACCCGTTCGAATTGGCCGCGTAGCCGATTACCGACGAGTTGTGATGCCAATCGAGCGAGCCGCCACGAACGCAATGCCCGGCCGTCACGAGCGCGGTTACACCCGAGACGTCGAGTCGCTTGCCGACCCATCCGGCAGTGCAGTAGTGGATGCCCGACTCGATGATGTACAGGCCACCGATGAGTCCGGTCGGCGGCGGGCACGAGGTGATGGTGCATGCGTCCGCAACGGGCTGGCCACCTTCCATCAGCACCGCTGCCGGCGCAATGTTACGAAGTGCGTTGGCGCCCTCAGTCGTCATCTTCGCCACCGCGACCTCAACTTGGTTGGTTTCCACGTTGGTGGAGACGGAAGTCACGTCGAGGCCGGCGCGCGTGAGTTGCTCGCGCGAGTCGCTGATGAGCTCCTGAGTCGATGTCAGCTCCTTCAACGTGTAGGCCGCCCTTCCGATGGCGACTTTTGTCGAGGCGTCGACCCCGGCGCTCAGTTTCGAGGCGTCGATTGCGTCGGGATCCGTGAACAGGAAGACCGGCATCCCTTGCTGGAGCTGGTCGATATACGCGCCGGCAAATGACGGCTGCGAATTCGCGTACTCGAGTGCCGCGGTTAGCGAATGTTGAATGTCGAGCCGCCGCTGCATTTCTGCCGCTTCGGCGTCGCTCAAGGGAACCCCCCAGTCAGCATTGCTGAAGTCCGGGCCGCCCTTCGCCGCGAGCGCAACGTAGTCCGGATCAGCTCGCAGACCGAAGGTCAATCGAAAGTGCATCCCCGCGTCAGACTCGTCAGCCAAGGCCGTGCCAGGGGGAGGTGTCGCATCCGCCGCGCGCACGCCGTTTGCCGCCGGCGCTCCAAGCGATAACGCGGCGACCAGAATTGCAATGAACGACTCAGGGGCTCTCCGAACCATGACTACGACACCCTCCTTCGCTTGGATGAATTGAACGCCAGCCAGGCCGCCACCAGAATGGCGACGACAGCCAGGGCGACGCCAATAGGCCCAGAAAAGAACTGAAGCGCGTTGGTGTTATCAGCCGGAGATGGGCTTGGGCTGGAGCTCGCCCGGCTATCCGCGGTTGGGGTGGCGATGTTGGTTGGCTGGGCCGCAAGACCTAAGACGCCTAGCGCTTCGCTCAGCGTTCTCGCCGAAGACAACTCGTGCGCGTCGATCGGAAGGTTATAGAGGCCCTGAGGAAACCTGACGTTGGTGCCGTCGATTTCCCAGACGACAAGATTTGTGAGCGCGGTGCCACCTTTCGCAACAAAGCCGGCGCTTACCAGGTAGCGCTTGCCAACGTGCATGCCCATGTCACCCGTACGGCCACAGTTATCGCTCGGCAATTCGAATGTCGACCCAGCGGCCAGCACGGTTCCACGGGGAATATCGTGGTTTGGCAGGTGGGCGTAGACGCGGTCGACGGCCATCACGATGACCCATTTCTCATAGCCGTCCTCGAGTCCTATCTTTCGGGTCTGGACGACGGATCCGCTCCACGTTAGACCAACGACGTCGCTCGTCTGAAATGGCCCAGCGGCGGCGCACGTATCCTCAGCAATCGTCGTCGCAGGCACGGCAAGGCATGCGACCGCGAGCGCCATGGCAAGGCGGAAGAACCCCCTTCGGAGCACGCGCATCAGACCCGCCGCCAACTCTTGCTGTGACGCGATCCGCACTGAACCCGGATCGACCTCGGCGGCGACGCCGCAACGGGATTCACGAGGCGGCTCAACGAGAAATCACGAACGACTTCCAAGTCGCTTCGTCGCGGCCGGCGGCAAACTGGTTGTCGACGCGCACGAGCGGAATCCGGAGCAGCTGCTGGTTGGCGAGCAGACGATCCGCAAGGTCGGCGTCGGTCATCGACAGGTAGCTGAGGCCGGCATCACGCCAGGCCTTCGATTCGGTATCGGCGAGGGCGCGCGCGCCGAGCCGCTCGACGAATCGACGCAGCTCGCCCGCGGCCATCGGCTTGCGCCGGATGTCGATGACGTGCGGCTCGATCCGCCGCTCCTTGAAGAACCGCAGCGCGGCGCGCGTCGTCTGCGAATCCGGGGTCCCGAAGACCTGGACCACCGGCCCGGCGTGCTTCGCCTGCGGGCTCATGCCAGCTCCCGCCGGAGGATGGGGATGGGTGCCATCGGGCGAAGGGTAATCGGCGCCCATCGCAATCCGGAGGTAGATAAGCCCCCGCCAATCGTCGCGGCACACCATCTGCACCATGCCGGCCCGACAGAACCTCTTCGCCCGCGGCACGGACCGCGGCGACGCCATCGTTCGCGCGCTGGTCCGCGAGGCCGAGGCGGCGCGAATCGCGCGCGGCACGAGCTATGCGGACATCGCCCGGGCGCTTCGGATGTCTCCGACCCAGGTCGCCAACATCCTGCGCAGCAGGTCGCCGGACCTCACGATCGTCCGGGCCTCGCAGCTGCTCGCGGCTCTCGGGCTGAAGCTGGCGGCGAGCGCGTTTCCAGAGGGCGAGCCGGTCCGGGACGCCGGCCAGGTTGCCCTGCTGGGTCGGCTCCGTGCCCGTCTTCATGCGGCGCTCACGTGGAGCGACGAGGTGCCGGTGATCGAGCTCCCAGTCGCCGGCGTCATCGACCATCGGGCGTGGGACGCCGGCATTGACGGCCCGGCGTGCCGGTGTCGGGTCGACGCCGAGACGCGGGTCGGCGATCTCCAGGCGGTCGAGCGGCGGGTCGCCCTCAAGCAGCGCGACGGCCGGGAGCCGTGCGTCCTGCTCGTCCTCGCCGA
>DASSHR010000363.1:0-1468 GCA_035692745.1 Candidatus Limnocylindrales bacterium
GATCTCGATGTCGCACACGGCGTTCTTGATGCCCGCGACGGTCTGCTGATCGACGATCGCCGGCGTCATCACGAGATCGACGGCCTTCGCCCCGATGTCCGAATCGCCGTGGATCCGCGTCCGGCATTCCTTGACGAACACCGCGATCTCGCCCTCGACCAGGCGGTTTTCCTTCGCCGCGCTCGACCCGACCGGCCAGTAGCCGCGGATGTGGATGGATTGCCCGATGAGCGCCGAGGTCAGCGTGTAGCCGGTGAAGTACTCGGCCTCGCGCTCGCCGCCGTAGAAGATGCGGACGCACCGACCCTTTGGCTCGTAGCCGACCGCCACGTCATACGCCTTCGGTCCGGTGACGTAGGCAGCGGCCGCGGCGGCTGCGGCGTGGACCTGGATCGCGTCCATGAGATCGAGCAGGACCATTACTCGAGGCCCTTGGTCAGGTCGAACCGGCGCATCTTGCCCGCGATGTCGCGGGTCACGCGCTTGATGACGCCCATTCGGCCTTCGAGGATCGAGCCGGCGGCCATGAGGCTGCGCGATTGCGCGGCGTCGAGTCCTTCGTTGTAAACCTGCACCACGCCGTGCGCGCGCCACCCGCGCCCGCCCCGCGACGGTCGGGCCATGACCCTGCCGATGACGTGATCCGCCACGCGATCGCCGAGCGCCGAGATAGCCTGCCGCCCGCCCGCGCTCTGGCTGAACCCGCGGCGCGCCTCCGACTCGCCGTACCTGGCGAGCTCGGCGTAGTGCGCCTCGATGTTCTCCCACATCGTCTTCGAGGGATCGCCGCGGAACAGGGGGCCGTTCAGGTCCCATGTGACGGTGAGCGCGTTGTCCGTCATCCGATCACCTGCTCGCGTCGGAGCCGGTAGCCCTTGAGCGTCTGGTAATCGGGCAGGGCGAGGAAGCGGTCGACGATCGGCAACCCGGACGCATCCACCCCGCCCACCGTCTGATAGCCGGACTGCCGCTGGTTCCACCAGCGCTGCATGATCCCGAGCGCCATCTGCGTGATGTCGTCGGGGATTGCCGCCCAGCCCGCGGTGCCTGTGATCCGGACGGTGCCGATGCCCTTCGGCCATGAGGTGTACGTGCCGACCGGGGTGTCCGAGAGCAGCAGGTAGCGGTACGGCCCGACGCCCGGAGCTCGGGAGCGCAGGAAGTAGTCGCCCGAATCCAGCGTCTCGAACGTGCCGTCGGTCGTCGGCTTCACCTCGACGAGGGTCGTGGCCCGGAGGCCGCCGATGGCCGGCGCGGATGCCGGGGGAGTCGGAAGGAACAGGTACCGCCCGCCGTCGCCGTCGTACAGGTACGTCGCGGAGGTGAGCGGCGCGAGCACCTGACCGCAGCCCGCCGGCCCCTCGATGAAGGCGTTGACGCGATCAGCGACCTTGCCGATCAGCGTGTCGTCGTCGGACGCGGTGATGCCCGTCTGTTCCTTGAACAGCGAGGTGGTGACGTAGGTGCC
>DASSHR010000364.1:0-2611 GCA_035692745.1 Candidatus Limnocylindrales bacterium
GCCGCCGGGCGCGGGCCGTCGCGGCTGCATCGAGGGAAACCGGGCGGTAGACTGACCACGCCGGCCCCGATCGGGGATGCGGCATCCGAACTCGCGCCCCGTCCACCACGTCGCAAGAGGTTCAGCTCCGCCTTGACCCTCGATGTCCGCCAGGAGTTCCTCGTCCAGCCGGTCGATGCTTCGTGGCTGCAGTGCAACATCGAGTGCCAGGAGGCATGCCCGGTCGGCACGAACTGCCGCGGCTACCTGAACCTGGCCGCGGAGGGCAAGTTCGAAGAGGGCTACATCCTCTCCCGCGAGCCGAACCCCGTGGCCGCGATGTGCTCGTACGTCTGCTCCGCGCCGTGCGAGCGTGCGTGCCGCCGCGGCGACATCGATCGACCGCTCGCGATCCGCGCGATGAAGCGGTTCCTGGTCGAGTGGCACGAAGCGTCGGGCATCCCGGACGTCATGCCCCACATCGAAGCCCGGGCCGAGAAGGTCGCGGTCGTCGGTGCCGGTCCGGCCGGCATCTCGGTCGCCCGCGAGCTGGCGATGAAGGGCTACGGCGTCGACGTCTACGACAGCCTGCCGTTCGCCGGCGGCACGATGCTCATCGGCGTCCCCGCGTTCCGCCTCCCGCGCGAGGCGATCGAGATGGACGTGAAGCTCGTCGAGCGGCTCGGGGTCGCGTTCCACTACAACACGAACATCGGCGTCGACATCTCGTTCGACGACCTCCAGCAGCGGTTCGACGCCGTGGCGATCACCGCCGGCGCGATGAACGCGGTGGCGCTCGACGTGCCGGGCGGCGACCTCGAGGGCGTCCAGTACGGCGTCGATTTCATGAAGAAGGCGAACCTCGGCGAGGAGCTGTACGTCGGCAAGGACGTCGTGGTCATCGGCGGCGGCTACACCGCCATGGACTGCTCGCGCACGTCGCTCCGCCACGGCGCCGACAACGTCGCCATCGTCTACCGCCGCACCCGGTCCGAGCTCGTCGTCGACGAGGAGGAGCTCGGCGAGACGGAGCGCGAGGGCGTGCGCATGGAGTTCCTCGCCAGCCCGGTCGAGGTGCTCGGCGAGAACGGCCACGTGGTCGGCGTCAAGTTCATCCGCAACCGCCTGGGCGAGCCCGACGCGTCCGGCCGCCGCTCGCCGGTGCCGATCGAGGGCTCCGAGTTCGTCATCAAGGCGGACGTCGTGATTCCGGCCGTCTCCCAGGCCGCGGACCTCACGTTCCTGCCGGTCGAGGCGGATTTCGAGGTCAACCGGGGCCGCGTCAAGGTGGATCCCGCGACGTACGCCACGAACGTCCGCGGCGTGTTCGCCTGCGGCGACTTCGTCACCGGCCCGACGACGCTCATCGAGGCGGCGGGCCACGGTAAGAAGGCGGCCTACGCCATCGATCGCTACCTGGCGGGTCGGACGGACGTCACGGTCGCCGCGAACGTCAAGATGACGAGCGCCTGGACGTTCGAGATGCCCGAGTTCTACGACGTCCTGCCGCGCCAGCACATCCCGATGACGGCGCTGCAGGAGCGGATGCCGTCGACCGACCCGGACGTCAACTTCACTACCCAGGTGGAGCGCGGCTACGACGCGACCTCGGCGGTCGCCGAGTCGACCCGCTGCCTGATGTGCAACTACAACATCTGGTTCGACCCGTTCCGGTGCACGCTGTGCGGCGCGTGCGCCGACGTGTGCCCCGAGGGCATCATCCACATGGTCGACATCAACACGCTCAAGTCCGAGGGCCTCCTCACGGAGCTGGACGAGGCGTACGGCTGGCGTGACGGTGCGGCGATGGTCCTCGACGAGGAGCGCTGCATCCGCTGCGCGCTGTGCGTCAAGCGTTGCCCGTTCGACGCCATTACGATGGAGCGGTTCGAGCTCCAGGAGATCTCGACCGACGGCCGGCTCTACAAGGAGTCGTACCGGGACGCGCAGCTCGCCGGCACGCCCGGCGTCGCAGGAGGAGTTTCTTGAGCTTCCTCGAGCGGGTGGACCAGACCATCCGCCGGAGCCCCGTCTGGCGCTCGCTGTTCCGCAATCCGTATCCCACGGACGAGCGGTCGCGCGCCTACGCGGTCATGAACAACGTGTTCCTGCACCTGCACCCGGTGCGCGTCCGGCAGCACGCGGTGAAGTTCGCCTACACCTTCTGCCTGGGCGGCCTGTCGTTCTTCCTGTTCCTCGTGCTGACCGTGACCGGCGTCTACCTGATGTTCTTCTACATCCCGTCGACGACGAACGCGTACACGGACATCCTCAACATCCAGTCGAGCGTGGCGTTCGGCCAGATCACCCGCAACGTGCACCGGTGGGGCGCGCACCTGATGGTGTTCTTCGTCTTCCTGCACATGATGCGGGTCTTCTACCACGGGGCCTACAAGCCGCCGCGCGAGTTCAACTGGGTCGTCGGCGTCCTGCTCCTGCTCATGACGATCGCCCTGAGCTTCACCGGCTACCTGCTCCCGTGGGACCAGATCAGCTACTGGGCCATCACGATCGGCCTGAACATGGCCAGCTACACGCCGGTCATCAACACGCCGATCCAGAACCTGATCTTCGGCGGCCTCGAGGTCGGCCAGAACACGCTGCTCAGGTTCTACGTGCTCCACATCATGGT
>DASSHR010000365.1:0-1169 GCA_035692745.1 Candidatus Limnocylindrales bacterium
CGCGGGCCGGCATGGAGCTGGCGCAGGGAGGCGGCGATTCGCTGTGGTGCGAACGCGTCGGCGGCGAACGCCGCGTTCGACATCGTCCGGCCATCGATCCATTCGAGCGCGAACGCGCCGGTGTCCGGGTCCTGCGCCACCACCGCAGCGCCGACACCTGAAGCCGCAGCCGCCCTCGTGTTGTGCAGCTCATTCCCGCGGTCGACCGCGAGGAGGTCCGTCGATGCGCCGGGCACCCGCACGAAATACGGCGTCCCGTCGACCTCGACGCGGAAGTTCGCGTTCGTCAGCCCCGCGGCGATCGGCTCGATCGCGGGCCGCCGGCCCGGCCAGAGTCGCGCAGCGATGTCGTCGATGGGCATGGCGGGAGCGTAGCGAGGCTCGGTGGCGGCGTGGTCGATCGAAATCTTCAGCGGGGCACGACCGTGAGCTCCCACGTAAGCCAGGCGTGCGGATACCCGAGGCAGCCTTGCGGCGGTTCCGACACCCAATCGTAGGCACCCGGGGGGCCGGGAAAGTCGGTCTCTCCGCCTGCCAGCACGACCTCGTCGCCGGGCTTGGCCGACACCCCGTCGAGGGTCACCGTGCCCGTGGCTGGGTCCCATTGCGTACCGGGTGATGGCCAGATGACGATCGATGCGTCGTGGAGGCCACCGATGAGGAGGCAACCCTCGCGGATGACGAGCCAGCCCTGGTGGTTGGCCTGGAGTCTCATCTCCGATCGACGGACCGTGGGAATGCTGGCTGGGAGCGGCCCTTGTAGGGCGGTCGGGGTGCTGCGCGGCTCGGAAGCACATCCGGCGAGGCAGAGCGCGGCGATCGCTGCCGCGCGCCGGCTGTTCCGTCCCATGGCCCGGACGATCGCAACCGGAATCGGTCCGCGCAAGCCGCTACGCTCCGTTCGAGTGCGGCGGTGGTTCCACGCAATCGGAGGGCGCGGCGGGTTGGTCGAGCAGGCACGCGCAGTGATCATCGGCGGCGGCGTCGGCGGGACGTCGATCGCGTACCACCTCGCGGAGCTCGGCTGGACCGACATCGTGCTCGTCGACCGCGCGGAGCTCACGTCCGGCTCCACGTTCCACAGCGCGGGCCTCGTCGGCCAGCTGCGATCGACCACGACCCTGACCCGGATGATGATGTACGGCGCCGACCTGTACCGCCGCCTGACC
>DASSHR010000366.1:0-9441 GCA_035692745.1 Candidatus Limnocylindrales bacterium
GGCGCCGCCAGCACGACGATGTCGGACTCCGACAGCAGGTCGTGCAGGCCATCCGGCCCGACCACCCGATCCAGTCGCGGCTCGAACGGGAACTCGTCGTCGCCATCCGCCGGCGCATCGGCGGCACCACCGGTCTCCGGCCGCCGGCGCATCGCGATCACGCGCGCCCCGAACGCCGAGGCGAGGCTCGCGACGGCCCGCCCGAGCGATCCGTAGCCGATGATGCCGATCGTGAGCTCGCGCAGCTCGCGGCCCTCGAGCGGCTGCCACGTGCGCTCGTGCTGGAGCTCGAGCAGCTGGGGCAGGTGCCGGCTGACCGCGAGGATCATGAGCAGCACGTGCTCCGCGATGGGCCGCGAGAACACGCCGCGCGCGTTCGTGACCAGGACGTCGCGAGCCAGGGCCGCCGGGGTGAGCGCACGCTCCACGCCGGACGTCGCCGAATGCACCCAGGTGAGGTGCGGCGCACGGGCGAGCAGGCGGTCGAACGCCTCCGCCACCAGCCAGCCGCGGAGCAGCACCTCGATGTCGTCGACCGGGCCGTCCGCGAGGCCCTCGACGGACAGGTTCACGATCCGCGATCCTGGCGCCGCGGCCTGGATCCGCTCGAGGTCCTGAGCGCGGATCCGCGCGGACAGGATCGGGCTGACCGCGATTGCCAGCGGCACGCCGTTCGGGCCGCGACCGGGTCCCGCCGTGGCCCTCACGCGGGGCTCGGGAGCACGCGCGTGATCCACAGGTCCGGTGCCGCGATCTCGTCCGCCGTCGGCAGTGTCTCCGGGCCGTCCCAGATGCGCGCCAGCGCGGTCCGGCCACGGGCATCCGCCACGGCACGCACGAATCGCTCGCCCTTCGCGTACTGGTCGAGCTTGAGGTCCATGCCGGTCAGCCGGAGCACGGCCCGCTCGAACCCGCCGCGACGCTGGCGCCGCTCGTGGAAGCGCGCCGAGATGACCTCGACCCCATCGACCAGCCCCCGCCCGACCTCGTCCATCACGTAGTCGCTGAAACCCTCCAGCAGGCTCATCACGGCCTGCGTCTCGCGGAACAGGCGCTTCTGCTCCTCGCCCATCACCGTCTCCATCCAGTGCTCGCCCGCGTTGTCGCCGCGGAGCGCCTTCCCGATGGCCCGCAGCGTGTCACGCCCGAGGGTCGTCGCGCTGCCCGAGAACAGGCTGAGCTGGCGCTCCAACCGCTCGGCCAGGTACGGCCGGAGCCAGGGATGCGCCTCGAACTCGAAGGCGTGCGTCGTTTCGTGGAGGGCGATCCAGGTCCGGAACGGCGCCACGGGGATGCCGAGGGCGTGCGCCGTGCCCCGGATGTTCTCCTCGACGAACAGCAGGCGGCCATCCTCGGCCTCTGCCGACAGGATCGCGAGGTCGTACTGGCCCAGCACCCGGGTGCCCATGAACCCGAGGAGGAACCCGAGCTGCTGGCTCGTCACCCAGCGGTTCGCGAGGGCCATCGTGGCCCGGGTGAAGCCCCCGCCCACGGGCACCACTTGGTCGAGCAGGTCCTGCTCCATGCGCGAGATCAGCGACCGGAACGTGCCCACGTTGGCACGGATCCACCCTGCCCGATCGACGACCGACGACCGATCGACCACCCCCGGCAGCGCAACGCCGAGCGCCTCGCCGAGCCGCGGGACGACGCGGGCCATCGCCTCGCGATAGGCGCCCTCCGCCGCACGAAGCTCGAACGCGGAGAGCCCACCGGGCGCCTTCTCGGCCCGCCGGATCGCCATCCGCTCGACGGCGCCCCAGTCGACCAGGCCGCGCCGGGCGATTCGCTCCGCGCGCCGGCCGAGCACCGTCGCCGCCGCACCGATCGCGGAGCCGAGCAGGAAGCCGGCCTGCCAGCGTCGATCGGCTCGCCAGCCCCGCGACCCCGAAGCCCCCTTCGAGGCTCGCGTCGACCCCTGCGTCGAGGCGCGTGGGTCGTCCGCTGGTTCCGTCACGCCGTTCGGCTCAGCTCGACGCCGGTCACGTCCGGAAAGGCCTCGCCGAACATCCGCTCCGCGATGCCCCGGAAGCGGCCCACGTCGCCGGTCGTCAGCTGGACGTGCGTGCCGTCGCCCTTCGGCGCCTCGAGGCCGTTGATCGACAGCAGCTCTGCCAGCGCCGATGCCGTGGCCGCCGCGGAATCGACGATCGCGATCTCGTCGCCCGCAACAACCGCGATCACGTTGCGGAGCAGCGGGTAGTGCGTGCAGCCGAGAAGGAGCGTGTCGATGCGCGCCGAGTCCGGCATCGGGAAGATGAACTCGCCGCTCGCGTCTCGCTCGCCGAGCAGCGGCGCGAGCGCCTCGCGGACGCTCGCCTCGACCTCGTCGCCGGCGATCAGGCCGGCCTCGACCATGGGCACGAACGTGGGCGTGGCGTGCTCGTAGACCTCGACCGCGGGGTTCTCGTCCTTGATCGCGCCGAAGTAGGCATGCGAGCGGATCGTCGCGGGCGTCCCGATGACGCCGACCCGGCGGTTGCGGGTGGCGAGGGAGGCCGACGAGGCGCCGGGCCGGATCACCCCGAGCACGGGCAGGTCGTACCGGCGCCGCATCTCGGTGAGGGCAACGGCGGTGGAGGTGTTGCACGCAATGACGACCGCCTTGACGCCGCGCTCGACCAGCTGGTCGACCGACTCGAGCGAGAAGTCGCGGACCTCCTCGTCCGGTCGGACGCCGTACGGCGCGCGGGCGTTGTCGCCGAAATAGATCGTCGATTCGTCGGGCGATCGGCGCAGGATCTCGCGCAGGACGGTCAGCCCGCCGACGCCGGAATCGAAGACGCCGATGGGTCGAGGGTCGGTCACGCCGCCGATTCTCTCGCGATCGCCCGGCGAGCGCTGCGGAGCGCGCTCCCGAACGGGATCCGGAGCGCGGTGCGGACTATCGAGCTCCCGCCAGTGCGGGCTTCGCGCCGGACTTGGCGGCGGCCTTCGCGGCTGCGCTCGCCGCCGCCCCGAAGAGGGTTCGGGCGACCTCGATGACGTCCTTGCTGACGCCGGCATTGGGCTCCGCGGTCACGAACGGCGCGCCCTGGTTGCTCGTCGGGCCGACGGTCGGGCCGTCGGAGCGGATCTGGTGTTCCGGGTCGCGGCCCAGCGCGCGGCGCAGGTCACCCGGATCGATGCCCGCCGAGGCGTCGGCGCGGTTCACGAGGTACTGCACCTTGCTCGGCGGATAGCCGATCTTCTGGAACGTCTCGGCCATCGCGATCGTGTTCCGGATCGTCGTGGCGTCGTACGTCACGACCTCGAGGATCGTGTCCGCCTGGTCGAGCAGCGCGAGCGTCAGCTCATCGAGGCCGACGCCGGTGTCGACGATCACGAGGTCGTACAGGCGGCGCATGAGCGACAGCGTCTTCTCGACGTCGCGCACGAGGACCATCTCGGCCATCTCGATTCTCGGCGGCGCGAGCAGGATGTCGACGTCGGCCGGGCCGCGCCAGAGCACGTCCTGGAGGTCCGATTCGGAGATGCGGTCGGTGGGCAGGTCCAGCATCGAGGGCGCATCGCGCGGCGCGCGCAGGAGGCCGCGCAGATCGCCGAACTGGATGCTCCCATCGACCAGCGCCGTTCGGAGGCCCAGGCCGGACGCCGCGACGCCGAGATTGAACGCGATCGTGGTCTTGCCGACGCCACCCTTGGGCGCGAACACGACGATGAGCCGGCTCGGGCCCTTCTCGGTCGCCGCGGCGGCAGTCTTGTGCACGCCCGCGATGCGCGTGATGAGGTCGTAGCCGTTGAACGGCATCGACAGGACCTCGTCGATCCCCTTCTCCGGGTCGACGTTGACCGGGTTCTGGGGAACCGTGAGGACGATGACCGGCACGCCGATGCGCTGGTCGTGCAGCTGCTTCACCAGCTGCATGCCGCGCACCCGACCCTGGAGGAGCGCGTCGACGACGACCACGTCCGGCCGGTGCTCGCTGATGCGCGTCGGCACCTGGGTACCGTCGGCGACGATGTCGACGAGACGCACCTGACTCTGGGCGTTGAGCAGCCCACGGACGTACTGCGCGACCTGGGGGACGTCCTCGACGAGGAGCAGGCGTATCTGATCGGCGGATGCCATCCCTCGAACGGTACCACGCTCGAACGCCCGTTCCGGACCCTCTCAGGCGGACGGGGCCTTCCTCGCCAGAAGTACTGCCCGATCGCTGCCCGGCGACAGCGGATTCAGCTCGTGGTCGCCCGCGACCTGCTCGACCTGGAGCCCGGCGTCCGTGGCATACGAGATGAGCTCGTCCACGGTGACGAAGCGCAGGACGTCGTTTCGGGTCCAGCGGATGGGCGGCTCGCCTGGCCGCCCCTCGTCGAACAGGGTCACGAGCGTGACGACCCGCGCAACCGGGTCGAACCAGGCGGCGCTCTGCTTCGTGACGTCCAGGCCGGTCTCGGGATCCGTGCGCAGCCAGTCCAGCGAGATCCTGCCGTCGAACGCGGTCAGGTCGGCGGGCACCGGGATCCACGTGTCGACGACGGCGATGCCGCCGGGCGCGAGCAGGCCGGCCATCGAGCGGAGGGCGGCTCGCTGCCGCTCCGGCGTGTTCAGAATGAGGATCGAGTTCAGCGCCAGGATCGCGAGCTGGTAGGGGCCCGCGGCGGTCACCGCTGTGTTCGCGTGCGCCTCCGTGAGGTCGCCCTCCACGAGCTCGATCCGTTTCGCTGCCCTCGCTCCGGCGGTGGCGATCCGGGCGCGGGCGCGAGCCAGCATCGCGGGATCGAGGTCCACGCCGACGATGTCGTAGCCGTCCTCCGCGAGCGGCACGGCGATCCGCCCCGACCCCACCGCCAGCTCGACGATCGGCCCGCCGGTTCGCCGCGCGAGCGCCTGAAACAATTCGACATCACCGGGATCGACCGACAGGTCGAGGTCGTACAGGCGCGCGATTGCCGCGGCATGGCGCGTCGCGACGTCGTCGTTCACCTGGTCCCGTCCTCGTTCACGCGCGCGGCTCGAACCGCACGTTCCTGCCGTCGCGGTGCTTGACCGCGAGGGCGGAGATGGCTTCGAGCGCGCAGCGGTTGGCAATCGCGGCGGTCGACTCCGCCCAGTCGTACGGCGGCGACACCTCGACGATGTCCATTCCCGCGAGCTCGACCCTGCCCGCGATCCGGCGGATGGCCCGGAGCAGTTCGCGCGGCAGCATGCCGCCGGGCTCGGGCGTGCCGGTGCCGGGCGCCATGCCCGGATCGACGACGTCGATGTCGACGCTGATGTAGATCGCGTCGGGGCCGTCGAGCGCCTCCTCGATCGCCTTGTCGATGACCGCCTCGGCGCCGAGCTCCTCGATCTCGGTCATGAGGTGCCATCGCAGGCCGTGCTCCTGCATCCACGCCCAGACGTCCGGCGGCGGCCAGTAGCCGCGGAGCCCGACCTGCACGAAGTTCCTGCCGCTGACCGCGCCCGACTCGATGAGCCGGCGCATCGGCGTGCCGTGGCTCGCCAGCTGGCGCCACGAATCCGGCGCGGTGTCGGCGTGGGCGTCGAAGTGGACGATGCCGATGCTGCCGGGCCGGCGGACCTCGGCGATCGCGCTGGCGCTGGGCCACGTGATCGAGTGGTCGCCGCCGAGGACGATCGGGATCGCGCCCGTGGCCGCGACCTCGCGCACCTTGCGATAGATCATCGCGTGCCCGCGCTCCCAGAAGGCCGGCACGACGTTGGCATCGCCGGCATCGACGACGGTGAGCTCTTCGAACGGACGCACGTCGAGCTGGAGGGAGTTCAGGCTGCCCGAGCTGTATTGCGCCTCGCGGATCGCGCGGGGCCCGAAGCGAGCGCCAGGGCGGTGGGTGACCATGTCGTCGAACGGCGCGCCCACGATCGCGACGTCCGCCCGGCGCTCCCGGAGGGCCTCGATGTCGTCCACCCAGGGCAGGTTCGCGAACGTGGCCGGCCCGACGTACGTGGGCAGATCGAAGTCCGAGTAGACCTCGTAGTCGTTGTTCCAGCCCCAGGCCTCGCCGAAGACGGAATCAGGGGATTCGGCGGAATCGGCGGAATCCGGAGATTCGGCGGAATCGGCGGAATCGGCGAGCGGGCGCTTGCTCACGGGGAGCCTCCGGCGCGGGCCGCGGGATGGTGCGGACACCGATCGCGTGGGACGCCGCCGGTTCGGATCCGCCGTCCAGCGGGGCGCCAGGCCCGCATCGTAGCACCCGATTCCCCCAGAACTCGCAGGCCTTGAACGCTCAGGCCCGGTTCGCCCCGCCCGCGGTCAACGTCACCTCCGCGACGATCGCCAGGGCGATGAAGAAGAGCGCGATCGGCAGCTGGAAGATGCCGTTGACCCGCATGATCACGAACACCGCGACCAGGGCCCCGACCCAGATGCCACGCCGGAGCGCGCGCCACCAGTCACCGCGGTAGGCGATGCGGTTGTGCCGCGCGAACGAGACGAGCCAGAACAGCGGCGCCGTTGTCAACGCCGCCGCCGCGCCGATGGCGCCCGCGCCCGCGAACCCGGCGGCCGAGCTCGACAGCGGGTCCACGAGGATCAGCACAGCCGCCACCCCGGCCCACGCGACCGCCGCGAGCCCGATGAGCAGCAGCGCCCGACGACGATCGCGGCCCTCCATCAGGCGGGCGTCGCCGCCTCCGTGCCGAGCGGTTCAGGCCCGGCGGGCGCGAGGTGCGTAGCGAGGTGCGCGGCGAGCTCGACGTGCCCGTCCAGCTCCGAAAGCTCGTCGATCTCCAGGTCTGCCGCCACCGCGGCGCCGTCGAGCATCGCGTCGCCCGGCTCCGAGGTCGGCAGCGGCGTGTCCGCCTGGCGTCCCCGGACGTACGCGGCTCGCCATCCCGCGGCCTTCGCCCCGACAACATCGGCAGCCCAATCGTCACCGACGTGGAGGATCGCGCCGGGATGGTCCTCCATCCCGAGGGCGGCTTCCGCGGCGCGGAAGATCAGCGGATGCGGCTTGATCGTCCCGACGCGCTGCGAGACGACGATCGCCTGCAGGAACGGGAGCCAGCCCTGCAGCTCGGCGAACCGGTCGATCGTTCGGGCGAGCGGCCAGTTGGACAGCACGGCGAGCCGGAAGCCGCGACCAGCGAGCCGCTCCAGCATCGTGGTCGCGTCGGGCACCGGCGCGATCCGCTCGACGAACGCGCGGCTGTACGTCTCGACGACGAGCTCGGCTTCATGGGCCGCCGCATGTTCGGCCGCGGCGGCGTCGTCCCAGCGCTCGTCGGCAAGCGGCGCATCCATGCCGCGGAGGCGCGCAAGCACCCGGACCGCGCGCTGCGGCACGTCGACCTCACGAAACTGCGGAACCTCCTCACGAAACTGCCGGTCGCGCTCCTCCGCCCACACGGCCAGGAACGCCGCCTCGTCGCGGATCACGCCCGCACGCCGGAGCACCTCGGCGGTCGAAAGGATCACGCGGCGCGAGCCGACCCTGTCCACACGGACGAGCGTGTTCCCGAAGTCGAACGTGATGGCCGCGACCGCGAGCCTGCCGCCGCTCACTCGGTCCTCGCTCATTGACGGCCGCTCACCGCGCCACGCTCGACGGGCAGATGTCGCGGAACGGGCAGTAGGTGCAGGCGAGGACGCTCGGGGTCGGCTCATAGTCCCGCGCCCGGATGCCCGCGGCGGCGGTCGCGATCTTCGCCCGGGCCTTCTCGAGTCGCGCAGGCTCCACCTCGGCACGGCCGACGAGGCCGGAATCGAGGAAATGCAGCTGCACCGCGTCCGGGAGCCGGCCGCTCATCGCCTCGTACGCCATCGCGTAGATCTGGAGCTGCAGGGAGTCGCGGGCACGCTGCTTCGCGGCCGCCGGATCGCGCACGTCGCTCGACTTGTAGTCGGTGATCGTGACCTCTTCCGGACCGAGCAGCTCGAGCATCGGCTCGACCACGTCGGCGCGTAGGACCGAGGGCACCGCGGGCCGCGTCTCGCCCGTGATCGAAGCCGAGGCAGCCGCCACGGGCACGATGTCGACGCGATCGAACCGGCCACGGATCCGGTCGCCCCCGAGCGCGAAGCTGAACTCGCGCTCGACCCACGCCGGCACCACCGTCCCGGGCTCGAGCTGCGACAGCCGGAACCGCCGCAGCGCGTCACGCCCTGCCTCGAGCCGCGCCAGCTCGTGCTCGCGCGAGACGAATCCCTCGTTCGACCAGGCGCCCTCGAACGCGGCCAGCAGCTCCGGCTCCGTAAGTGGCCGGCCGCGGGCCTGCGACCGATGGAACTCCTGGACCGCCTGGTGCAGGGCGGCGCCGTAGATCATCGAATGGTGCGGCGCGGTGGGCACCCGGACCACCTGCGAGAACTTGTACCGCAGCGGGCAGGTCAGGTAGGCATCGATCGCCGAGTGGCTGAGCGTCAGCGGCCCGACGACAGGCACGCGATCTGCATCTGGAACGTCGGGCCGCGGCTCGGCTGCCTCGATCCGCGACAGGGGGCCAGTCGCATGGGTCGAGGACGGGAACGCTGCCGGGGCGAACCCTGCCGATGGAAGGTCCAGGGCCTCGACGACGAACGGCGAGAGGCGCCGAGCTCGGCCGCTCCCCGACTCGGACGCGTGGCTCAGGACGAGCTCGTCGCGGGCCCGGGTCATCGCCACGTAGAAGAGCCGGCGCTCTTCCTGCACGTGGCCGTCGCCGTCCGGCAGCACCTCGTCGACGAGCTCGACGGGCAGGGCCAGTGGCTCCCGGCGCACCCGGGCCGGGAAGCGATCAGCCACGAGCCCGGGCAGGAAGACCACCGGGAACTCGAGGCCCTTGGCCTTGTGCACGGTCATGACGTGGACCGCGTCGACATCGGGGTCCGGGTCGGCGGTGGCGGGGTCGTCGCCCGCTTCGATGAGGGTCGTGAGGTGCCGAGCCAGGAACACGGCACGATCGTCCGCCAGGAGCGAGGACTGGATCCGGATGATGTCGAAGAATCGGCCGATGTTCGCCAGCTGCTCCTCGGCGGCGACGCTGGATCCGGCGGCGAGCTCGGCGAGCCAGCCCGTATCGCGGAGGAACGCGTACAGCACCTCGCCGGCGGGGCGGCGCTGGCCGAGGTCGCGGTAGCTGCGGATGTCCGCGGTGAGCCGCGCGATCGCCGATCGACCAGCGGGCGTGAGGCGCAGGATCCCGGGCTCGTCCTCGAGCTCCTCGAGAATCTCGAACAGGGAGCGGTGGCGACGGCGCGCGGAGGCCGCGATCTCCGCGAGGTCACCGGCGGGGATCTCGTACCGCTGGGACGCGGCGATCGCGAAGAGGTCGACGCTCGACGATGGATCGGCAACGAGCCGCAGGAGCGCCAGGAGGATGCGGATCTCCGGTCGCGCGTACAGGCCCGACGTGCCCGAGAACCGCCAAGGCAGGCCGGCGACATTGAGCGCGCGCAGGATCGCGTCGGCATCCGCATTCGCACGGACGAGGACGGCGTGGTCGCGCGTCGCCGCGCCGCCATCCACCCGCCGCCGGATCTCCGCGGCGATCCA
>DASSHR010000367.1:0-12572 GCA_035692745.1 Candidatus Limnocylindrales bacterium
CGATCTGCTGGCCGAAGCCGTCATAGCGATAGGCATCGGACAGAGTGGTCGAGCCAGAGGGGCACATCGCCACCACCGAGCCGTGCAGGTCGAACAGCTGCCACGACACGATTGAGCCGGTCTCGACCGCCAGCCTCGAGCGGAATTGGGGAAAACCCTAAGGGCCATGCAGCGGCCGCCCCGAGATGTTCCCTGGTCCCCGGCGCCGACGCGCCGGTCGACCTTCGGTCGCAATGGCCGTTCGGAGTGTCACGCCCTGACTCGCCGCGTGGGGCGGACATGCAAGGTCGTCATAGAAGGGCGGTCCAAGGTGCTACTCGCTCTGCACTACCCCGACCTTCATTGGGCTTGCCGACTCCTCCTCGACGATGCGTTCGAGTCCAAGGACCCCCGGCGCCCGCTTGAGCAACTCGCGTCCAAGTCGACGCGCCGCGGTTCGTGGGTAGAAGCCAACGCGCGCCACTAACGCCTCATCCAGTCTCCGGCTCAGCGCATCCGCGGCGCGGACCGCGGCGATCGCATCCGCCATCTTCTGCGCGACCCCTTCGTGGACGACACGGTGGCGAGTTCCGTACCCGTCCTGCAGCCAAGACGCCATCGCGGGGTCCCGCCCGTCGACGTGGAGGCGAGGCAGGAGGTGGTCCTTTAGCACGTTGCCAAAGGCTGTCTTGGCGTTTGGTTCGGGGCGCCCGTCCTCGCCGGCCAGCGAGCGCAGCATCTCCCAACCAATCGACTCGACGGCACTCGCGGCCGCAACGACAGCGGCTTCCGGCTCACGGGCGTTCAGTGCCCGCTCAGCGGCCGCCATTAACCTGACGCTGGTGTAGTAGGGGCGGCCGACGCGCACGCGGTCGAGCCTGCCGCCGATCTTCGCGAGCTCATTGATTCGTGCCTGCGAGAGCGGCAGCAGTCGCTCGACCCGCTCCCATGCTGTCTTCTCTGTGTCAAGCACGACGAGCTCAGGCTCGCCCGCCTTGCCGCCTTCGACGAGCGACCGCTGCAGCATCACGGGAAAGATGGTCGTTGGACCAAGCCGCGGTACCGACTGCCGCATCAGCAGGCCGTAGGACTGCACGATGTCGTCAGTCTGGCGGAGGATGCGGGCAAAGTAAGGGTCGCCAAGTTCTTCGTGTCCCGTGTCGGATCGCAACGGACGGGCGACTGTCGATCCGATGACCACGGTCACCCGGTCACGGAACACGTCATGCGGCCCGATATCGATGTTTGAGATGGCCCACGCCTCCCGCGCCGCAGCCGTGATCGCTCCGAATGTCCGACTGTCGGGCGCTTCTGCCCATCGGAATCTCAACGTCAGGACAGCCGATCCATCTTCGCGCTCGTACTGGCTAGCGCTGTAGTCGTCCGGGAGTGGCAGGAGGATCGGCAGGGCGAAGACCACTTCGTAGATTTCGTCGTTCGCTGTTTCAGGCACGTGGTCGGACACGTCGCCAGAGTAATCGGACACCCTGGCGCTCAGGGGCTCCCGACACGACCACCGCGGAAATCGCGACTTGCTGCTGAGGTGAGCGAGCCTGACAGCCAAAGCTGACAGCCAACGATGCGGAAAGGGCGGGATTTGGCGCGGCTCGATGGGTCTCGGCGAACGAGAATCTGGTGAGCCCGCTGGGATTCGAACCCAGGACACGAGGATTAAAAGTCCCCTGCTCTGCCACTGAGCTACGGGCCCGGCGCGTAGTGTGCGTGGTTTGCGGCCGGCGCGACCTGCCGCGGCGCCACGCGGACGCTCTGAGGTGACCTACGGCCCGTGCGCGGCCCTGTCCTCCAGCTGGGCCTCGTCGAACAGCGTGCCGAACTCGCCTCGATCCGTGATGCCCAGGCGCATGGCCATCTCGATGTCGTCGTGCAGCGACTGGAGTCGCACGACGGCATCGGCCGCCCGTTCGTGCTCGATGGTCCCCGGCGTGGCCTGGGCCGCGGCGCGTTCCGCCTCGCGAATCGCCGTGAGGACCTCATCCCTGAGCGCCTTCATTGACCGTGCCTCCTGCACCGTGGTCAAGCAGCGACGCCCAGCAATCTACGAAGCGGACGCGCATGAATCAAGTGCCGCCAGCGATACGTCCTGCCGGCGGACGTTGAAACTGCGTCAACAGGACGCTTGTCCGTTCGCTGCAACCTCCCCGGTCGCCGCGCAGACGCTCCCCGCACCGCGTGTCGTGGACGATCACGGGTCTGCGGAGGTTGCGATGGAACAACGCCCGATCGTCACGACGTTCCCGTCGAGTGACGGGGCGTTTCGACGCGCGGTCGAGCGCGCCAGCGGTGATGCAACGCACCCGGTGAAGGATGAGCTCGCCCGACGCCTGCAGCCGATGTTCCCGCGGGTCGCCGTCTTCGAAAGACAGCTGACCGGCGAACCGCCGCAGCTGTACGTCTTCCGCGACGGCCACTTCAGCGCCGATCATGACGACCGCTGGTGGGACGCCGACGGCGTTGCCTGCGTCTGCCTGTCGGCGACAACGGGCCGGCTCACCCAGGTCTCCCCCGAGTACGCATCGATCATGGGCGCCGACCCGGCCGACCTGCTGGGAAGGCACTTCCTGGAGTTCGTCCAGCCGGCGGCGGTCGACGCCGCGGAGGCGATGTTCGACGCGCTGTCGAACGATCGCGAGGTCATCACCGAAGCGGTACTTCGGCGCGTGGACGGCACGCCGTTGCGGATCCAGCTCCACGCGGCACGGAAGGACGGCGAGATCGACGTCCGGTATCGGCCCATCCCGGGAACGGCGAACGCGAGCTAGCCGCCGGGCTTGTCGGCCCGACGGCGGGAGCTCTGCGTCGGACGCGCGCAATCGCGCGAGACCGCGCGGCGCGTGCGGTCAGGCGGCGTCGGCCACCCAGAGGCGCGGATCGCCATTCCCGAGATCGGTGATCCCCGCCGACTCGAGCGCACCGAGGACCAGCAGCCGACGGTGCGCCGCGAACGTCAGCACGTGGGCAATGAGCCCCCCGTACGTGAACACCTCGGCGGGCTCGCACAGGGCGTCGATGAACGTCTCGTCGAGCCGGCCGCCCTCGGCGACTCGCTTGACCTCGGCCAGGAACGCCGGCCCGGCAACGTCGAGGCGACGCCGCAGGTCCGGGATGGCCTCGTGGGCCTCGATCGCCATGTCGTAGTCGCGACCGTTGATCACGTTCTGCCACATGTCCATCTGGCCCACGAGCCGCGACAGCAGGCTTCGCGTCGTCGCGCCGGGGTCGAGCTGCTCGACCGAGATCTGGATCGGGCGATCGAGGGTGGCGTCGTCGAGCTTCGCGGCCCGGTCGATCATCTCGCCGACAAGCCATAGGTGGTGTTCGACCATGCGAACGAGCAGGTTCATGGTGTTCTCCTCACTGCTGGCGGGCAGCCGCAGGCCGCCCGGTGGGTGGAAGTGCACGTCGTTGGGTGATTCGATCTGGATGCGTGCGGGCGCGGACCGCCACGCCGATGGTGCGACGCCGTACGCCCGCTGGAAGGCACGAGTGAAGGCCTCGTGCGACGAGTAGCCCGCCTCGACGGCGAGCCGGAGGATGCCGTCCGAACCGGTGGCCAGCCGGAACGCCGCACGCTCCATGAGGATCCGACGACGGAACGCCGCCGGCGGCTCGCCCGCGGTCGCGCTGATGACGCGATCGAAGTGCGAGCGCGACAGGAACTGCCGCGCAGCCCGCTCGTCCGCGCTCGACTCATGGTCGTCGAGGTCGGCGGCCAGGTCGTCGATGAAGGCGAGGAACGTGTCGGGCTGCGGGTTCATGCTCGTATCTTGTGTCGATGACGGACTTCCGACTTGATCGAAATGATCAGAGTGTCGGGCGACGGTTACAACGCCCGGTGTCGTACGTACGTCATGACAGGTGGTTTGACATCGGCGTAAGTCGGTCTAGGTCGAGTTACATTGCAATGGGTGAAATGTAAGTCCCGGTGCGTATACTGCCGGAGATGTCAATCCCGATGCCGCATCCCCCAGGTCAATTCGTCGAAGCCTCCCAGGATGGCATCGACTATCGCGCGTGGGTACCCGCGGCTCTTCCTCCAAGTATCGCCTTCGACGCTTCCCTCGCGGCAGCGCTCGCAGATGCCGCGATCGCACTCGGAGAGCTGGCGGGAACTGGACGAAACCTCGCGAACCCGCACCTTCTCCTTCAACCGTTTCTGCGTCGTGAGGCGGTCTTGTCGTCTCGCATCGAAGGCACACAAGCGACGATCGCCGATCTGTATGCCTACGAAGCACAGTTGCCCCTACCCGGCATGGCCGCGCCAGTTGAAGAGCCGCACGTCGGCGATGTACGCGAAGTCCTCAACTACGTGGATGCGTTAAACCGAGGGCTGGACATCATCCACGACTATCCAGTGTCCCTGAGCCTCATCGAAGAGCTCCACCTTCATCTCATGAGCGGCGTCCGCGGGCGCGAACGCACGCCAGGGAAGTTCCGAGAAACGCAGAACATCATCGGGCCGGCCGGCGCGAATCTCTCGACCGCGACATACGTGCCGCCGCCGCCATTGCACATGCGGGATGCCCTCCACGAGCTCGAGGAATACATCCGCGGCGGCGACGACCTCCACCGCCTCGTGAAGTTGGCGTTGATCCACTACCAGTTCGAAGCAATTCATCCCTTCAGCGACGGCAACGGTCGGGTTGGACGGCTCTTGATCTCACTCTTGTTTGTCTACTGGAACCTGCTTCCCGTGCCGCTGCTGTACCTGTCGGCGTATTTTGAGCAGCATCGGCACGAGTACTACGAGCGCCTGCAGGGCGTAACTGAGCGGTCCGAGTGGCGCGAATGGATCCTGTTTTTCCTTCGAGGAGTTGCCGAGCAGTCGATCGACGCAGCCGTGCGCGCAAAGCGATTACAGGACCTCCGGCAGACCCTGCAAGATCGGGCCTTCGCCGCACGCGCGCCCGCAGGAGCGGTCGCACTCGCCGGCCGACTTGTCGATCAACCGGTGATGACCATTCGTCGCGCCCAGGATGTGCTCGGCGTGTCGTATCACAACGCTCGTCGCCAAGTTCACCGTCTCGCGGACCTGGGTCTGCTCAACCACTTTCCCCAGCCAGGGAATCGCGAGCTGTATATCGCCTCTGAGGTTGTCGACGCCGTCAATACCGATGAACCAGCGCGCTAGCCGTATACCTCGGGATTGACCGGGGTCGGCAGCCGCTCGCCGCGGACGCCCGCGAGCAGGTTCGCGGCCGCCATGGATGCCATCCGCCCCCGTGTTGCAAAGGAAGCGGACGCGATGTGCGGCACGACGAGGCAATTGTCGAGGCCAACGAGCGGATGGTCGGCCGCGAGCGGCTCGGGGTCGGTGACGTCGAGGGCGGCACCGGCGATCTTGCCGCTCCGGAGCGCCTCGACCAGCGCCTCCGTGTCGACGACCGGCCCTCGCGAAGTGTTGACGAGGATCGCGCTGGGCTTCATCCAGCCGAGCTTCTCCGCGTCGAAGAGGCCGCGCGTGTCCTCGCTCAAGCTCACGTGGATCGAGACGAAGTCGGACTGCGGCAGCAGCTCTTCGAGCGGCATGCCGGTCGACTCGAGCTCGGCGTCGATCGCGGGATCGACCGCCGACCGGTTCTGGTAGATCACGTGCATGCCGAACCCGCGCGCTCGCCGCGCGACCGCCTGCCCGATGCGCCCGAACCCGACGATCCCGATCGTCGCGCCATGGACGTCCGGCCCGAGCAGCGTCATCGGGCCCCACGTGCGCCAGCGGCCGTCGCGCACGTACCGCTCCGATTCCGGGAGCCGCCGAGCGGCCGCCATGAGCAGCGCGAACGCGAGGTCCGCCGTCGTTTCGGTGAGGACGCCCGGCGTGTTGCCCACGGCGACGCCGCGCGCGGTGCATGCCGCCACGTCCACGTTGTCGAACCCGACCGCGAAGTTCGACACGACCTTGAGCTGTGGCCCAGCGCGGTCCAGCAGCTCGGCGTCGATGCGGTCCGTCAGGAGCGCCAGCACGCCGTCACAGCCTTCGACCGCCCGGAGCAGCTTCTCGCGCGGCGGTGGCAGCTCGTCCGGCCAGACGGTGGCGTCGCAGGCATTGAGGATCGGGCGCAGGCCCTCGTCGGGGATGACGCGGGCGAGGAAGACCCGCGGCTTCGTCACGCGCGCGCCGGCGCCTCGGAGGCGGCTGCACCCGACGCCACGAACGTCCTGATTCGCGACAGCGCCTCGCGCAGGTTGTCCTGCGAGTTCGCGTAGGAGATCCGGATGTGGTTCCTGCCCACGCCGCCGAATGCCGTGCCGGCAAGGACGCACACGCCCGCCTCGTAGAGCAGTCGATCGGCCAGCTGCTGTCCGGTCATGCCGGTCTCGGAGATGTCCGGGAAGACATAGAAGGCGCCCTGCGGTCTCGCGCACCGGAACCCCGGAATTTCGTTGAGCCCATCCACGACGAGGTTCCGCCGCGCATCGAACTCGCGGACCATGGCCTCGATCTCGTCCTGCGGCCCACGGAGCGCCTCGATGGCGCCAACCTGCGCGAACGCGGTGACGCCGGAGATCGTGTTGATGATCAGCTGGCTGTACGCCTGGACCAGCCAGTCGGGCACGATGGCGTAGCCCATGCGCCAGCCGGTCATCGCGTACGTCTTCGAGAAACCGTCGAGCACGATCGTCCGATCCTGCATCCCGGGCACAGACGCGATCGACACGTGCTCGGCGCCGTCGTACAGGATGCGCGAGTAGATCTCGTCCGACAGCACCACGAGGTCGTGCTGCAGCGCGAGCTTGGCGATCCGCTCGTTGTCGCGGCGGGTCAGGACGCCGCCCGTCGGGTTGGCCGGCGAGTTGATCACGATGAGCCTGGTCTTCGGGGTGATGAGCGACGCGAGCTCGTCGACGTCGAGGCGGAAGTCGTTCTCCATCCGGATCGGGATCGGGACGGAGGTGCCGCCGACGAAGCGGGTGATCGAGTCGTAGATCGGGTAGCCCGGGTCGGGCACGATCACCTCGTCGCCCGGATTCACCAGGGCCATGATCGCGTAGACCATCACGCCCTTGCCGCCGACGGTCACGAACGTGTTCTCGGGCTTGGCCGTGAACCCGCGCCGGGCGGTGGTGTCCTCGGCGATGGCGGCTCGGAGGTCCGGGAGGCCGGCGTACGGCGGGTAGTGGGTCATGCCGTCGTCGATCGCCTTCTTTGCCGCCTCACGAACGTTCTTCGGCGTGTCGAAGTCCGGCTCGCCGATCTGGAGGAAGACGACGTCCTTGCCGGTCGCGGCAAGCGCGCGGGCGCGCGCGGAGACCTCGAACGCGTTCTCGGTGCCGATCGTTTCCATCCGGGACGCTGGTTTCATGGGCAAGATCATAGGGGCCGGTAAAATCAGCGGACCGTGACGCGCTACTACTCGATCGACGAAGCCAACACCGCCCTCCCCGAGGTCGAGCGGATCCTCATCGCCTTGCGCGACCAGCGCGAGGAGCTCATCGCCCGGCGCGACAAGGTCGTCGAGCTCTCCCCGGACGACGACACCGCCGCCCTCGCTGCGGGCGTCGCCGAGCAGGTCCGACTGCTGCGCCTCTCGATGCAGGGCCTGATCGACCAGATGCAGGCGGGCGTGGCGCGGCTCGTGGAGCTGGACGTCACCCTCCGCGACATCTCCAGCGGGCTGATCGACTTCCCGGCGCTCGTCAGCGGCCGTCCGATCTGGCTGTGCTGGCGCCTTGGCGAAGGTCCGGTGGAGTGGTGGCACCCGCACGATCAGGGCTTCGATTCGCGCCGCCCGATCGAAGAGCTCCCGATCTCCTCCCCGACGAACTAGGGGCACCTGCGACGCCGGCGCGCTCGCGGCCCGAACCTTCGACCATCCTGCAGGGTGGCCGCGCCAAGGCCTATCGACCGATGCCCGCCGAGGATCGGCGCCGCGCGTTCGAGGCCGGGCTCGAGGCCTATGCGAACGACGACTTCTTCGAGGCGCATGAGCTCTGGGAGCCGGCGTGGATGGGCACCCCCGACCTCGCCGAGCGGGAGCTGATCCAGGGACTGATCAAGCTGGCCGCCGCGTTCGTGCACCAGGCGCGTGGCAACCCAGCCGGCGTCGAGAAGAACCTGCGCGGCGCGCGTGCGCGCATCGCTGCAGGAGATTCCGCGGGTCCGGCGCTCGGCATCGATGCTGCCGCGCTGCTTGCGGCAATCGACAGGTGGCTCGCCGCACCGGGTGGTTCCTCGATCCCGATTCCCCCTGCCGAGCCGACGAGTTCCTGACAAATTCTCAGGAGCCGGGAGCTATTCCGGAGCTGTGGGCACGCATCGAGCCGTTCACGCTCACCCTTGCTCGCGAAAGCTGCCAAATGCCCACCACGCGGGCAAATGGCAAGAGCTCGGTGACGTAGGCCCGGCTGCTGGGAATTTGGCGGAACGATGCCGGCGAACCGTGCGCGAAGAGCGAGGGGTGAACGAGCTGGCGCCGAACTCGGCTAGGCCTCGGGCTCGCTCGGGACCTTGGCGTCCTTCTCGCGGCGGCGGCGCTCGCGCCACTCGATCAGTTGGGGTCGGTGGTTGAACGCCCAGGCCACGATCACGAGGATCACGAAGTTGCCCGTGCCCACGCCGGCGGCGGCAAGGTAGCCGAGCTGCTGGCCGATCTCGCCACCGATCTGCAGGCCGGGCACCGTCGCGCCCACGAGGCCGAGCCGGAAGAACGGCTCCTGCGGTGCGAGGCTCGCTCGCGTGGATGACGTCAGCGCACCGGAATCCGCCCGGCCGCCGATGAGGATCACCGAGGTGCTCGCAACGATCGGCGCCGCGTTCACGAGCCCGCCGGGCAGGTCCATGGCATCGAGGTGGCGCCACCCGCCGGGCAGGTTGCCCGCGGCATCGGGGAGGGCCCAGTACATGTCGCCGTGCGCCGCGCTGCCGTCGGAGCCGCCGACGTAGTACATCGCGCCGTTGGCCGTGAACCCGGCCCCGCCCGTTCGAGCGACCGGCATGTTCGCGGCGTCGAGCGTCGCCCACTGGACGATGCCCTGGACCGGTGCGGCGCTCGCAGCCGGCGAGGCAGGAGCGCCGGAGGCTGCCGGTGTCGTGACATTGCCGTAGGCGGAGCGCATGACCCCGCCGACCGGACCGCTGTCGCCGGTGCCGCCGTAGACGAAGACGAACGTCCCCTCGAGCCCCGCGGCCGCGTCCGTGACGGCGTGGGGCAGGCCGGGCTGATCGGCGAACTTGCCGAGGTTGCCCGTCGAGTCGAGCGTGGACTTCCAGACCGTCGCGGTCGGCTTGCCATCGGCACCCGCGCCGCCGATCACCAACAGGCCGTCGGAGACGGCGACCATCGAGCTGCCGGTGCGCGCGTCTGGCAGCGTCAGGACCTTGTCATCGGCGCACGGCTTGTCGGCCGTCGCTGCGACGGTGCAGACCGGCGTCCACGTCTTCAGCGCGCCCGTGTCCGCGTCCAGGCCGAGCGTCCACACGGTGGTCGTCGGCTTGCCATCGGGGCCCGTGCCACCCGCGAGGTAGGCGGTGCCGTTCAGGCTCGCGACTGCCGCCCCGGTCCGGGCGTCGGGGAGGGCAGGACCTTCCGCCCACGGCCCGAACGAGCCCTTGTCGATCTTCGTGGTGTAGGTGGTCGCGACGGCACCGTTGGCATCCGAGCCGCCGGCGTACACGAGGTTGGTGCCCAGCTGCAGCGCATTGCCGCCGAAACGCGCGGACGGCAGGGCCGCACCGTCAGGCGAGGCCTGCCACGGGAGCGTGGCGCCCGCGGGAACCGGGCACGGCATCGCGGCCGTGTTCTCGGGCGGGCACAGGTTCACCGGCGACCAGCCGATGATCCCGAGATCGATCGTGCGCGACACCACGAAGTAGTACGCGCGGTCCGGGATGTAGCCCAGGACCATGATGATCACGAGCAGCCAGATGAACGCCTTGATCGATGCCCACGCCCAGCCGTCGCCATCGACGAGGCCGAACAGGGGCCGGCTGTGGCGGGTGCGACCGGCGGGGAGCGCTCGGGCCATCGGCTACTTCACCGTCAGCGTGCCGGTCATGGCCGGAATCGGGTGGACCTTGCAGATGAACGTGTACGTCCCGGCCGGCAGGCCGCTGTAGACGTACGTCGTCTTCTGGCCGCCGTCGATCACCGGCTGGTCCTGCAGGACCTGTCCGGTGGCGTCGCGGATCTCCACGTTGTGCTGGACGCCAGCCGGGTCCTGGTTATCGAAGTTGATCGCGAAGCCTGTGTTGGCCGCGACATCGAGGGACTTGATGTCGAAGGCGATGTTCAAGCCGACAATGTCGAACGTCGGGGCGTCCGGGCCGAGCGAAGGTGCGGGCGCCGGCGTTGCACCACCGCTGTCGCCGAGGTAGCAATCCGGGACCGGGGTCGCGCTCGGATCCGGCTTGAAGGTGACGTCGCGCCAGCCCTTGAACGTCTCGACCTTCCCGTCCGCGCCGATGACCGGCTCGTTCAGCGTCGCGCTCCGAACCTCGTATTCCTTCGTGGAGTCGGCGCGGATGAACGCGATCAGGTCCTCGATCTGGAGGTAGTTGAGGGGCCCGCCGTTCGTGTTCGACCAGACCGGCATCGCGCTCTTCGGGTTGCCGCAGACGTAGCGGCCGCCAACGGTGAGCACGTTCCGGATGTATGCCTCCGTGAGGTGCCCGAACAGCTTGTTCTGGTCGTTGAGGACCGGGCCGATGCCGCCCTCGCCGTTCACGCCGTGGCAGCGCGCGCAGTTGGCCTCGAAGAGGTTGTAGCCGCGCTCGACGGACGTGACCTGCTGCGCGTTCGCCTCGGCGTCCATGCGCGGCTCCGTGAGCCCGAACGGCGCGCCCAGCTCGTAGAAGTAGTAGACGATCACGAACAGGGCGACGATCACGACGCCCAGGAACGCCACCCACCGCGCATCGCCCGACTGGCGGACGATCTTCGCGGCGCGCTCCGAGGTCAGCCCACCGACGGCGCGCGTCTGGCGCGGTGCCGTGAACCGATCCGCAGATCGCGAGGGGAGGTCCTCGCCGCCCTCGCGTCGGGCGGGCAGGCTCCGCTCCGGCCCCGCGGGCCGGTTGGGGTCGTCAGCCATCAGATGCAGCCGACCGGGCTCTTCGGCGGGATGATGCCGGGCTGGCCCACGGGCACGGGCAGCGGACCGAGCGTGATCTTCGAGGTATCGACGATGAGGTTGCCGTCAGCGTCGACGGTGATCGAGAAGCGATCCATGCTGCGCGGCGCCGGGCCGTACTGCGCCCCCTGGGCCTTGATGCCGAGGCGGTCGTAGCGGGAGCCGTGGCAGGGGCACTCGAACCAGTAGTTCTTGAGGCACGGGTTTGGCTTGCAGCCGAGATGCGGGCAGCGCTGGTACAGGGCGCGCACGTTGAGCGCGGTGCCGTCGCCCGTCTTGTCCTCGCCGGGGATGAACTCCTGCCGGCTCGTATCGATCAGCATGATGTAGGCCCGTGCCTCCTGGTAGTACACCGGGAAGCCGTTCGCGAACGGCAGCGACGAGTTGGCCGCCTTGATGTCCGCGATCTTGCCGATCTTGATGACGCTGCCGAAGCCGCCCTTCGTGTTCGGCCACAGGAAGCCGATGGACCCGGCGGCGACCTCGGTGATCCAGAGCAGCGCGGCCCCGCCGATCGAGCGGCGGAGGAGCGTGCGGCGCGAGATCCCCTGGACGGGGTCCTGGCGGAGTGACTTCAGGGCCTGGGGCGTGAGGGCCTTCGGCTTGTCGGCGGGCGCGAGGTGGTAGTTGCTCATGAAACCGTCACAGTGCGAAGTGGAGGCCGTTGGTGAAGTTGTCGAAGAAGGGCAGGAACGGCGTGACCAGCGAGTAGCCGGGGCCGCGGAAGAACACGCCCACGAACGTGACCATGAGACCGAGCACGCACAGGAGGCTGAACAGCACCACCGCGGTCTTCCGATCCGACGGCTTCTTCGCCTCGATGTTCGCCCGGTCCAGGTACGGCAGGATGAAGCCCGCGCCGAGGATGTACAGGAAAGGCACGAGCACGCCCGAGATCACGGGGTGGAAGTAGGCCAGCATCTCCTGCAGGCCCAGCAGGTACCACGGCGCCTTGGCGACCGGGGGCGTGACGTTGCTGTTCGCGAGCTCCTCGAGCGGCGCATTGATGAACAGGCCCATCAGCAACAGGAAGATGCTCATCACGACGGCGGCCAGGAACTCGATCGACAGCAGGTGCGGCCAGGTCATCACCGTGTCGTCGGGTTCCTTCTGGACCCTGACAACCGCGTCCTGCTTGACCATCGCCAGCAGCCGGTACGGCCGCGCCGACATCGGCACGCGCTGCTTGTCGATCTCCGTCCGTCGGGCGGGATCCACCGGCTGGACGACGCGCGACTCGCGCGGCTCGGTCTTCTGGTTGGTCATCGGACGCAGCTCACGATCACAGCGGCCCCGAGATGCCGCCATCTTTCCTGATCCGCCAGAAGTGGACGGCCAGGAGGATTGCCGCCACCAGTGGCAGCACCATGATGTGGAGCACGTAGAACCTGAGCAGCGTGTTCTGGCCGACCTCGAGGCCGCCGAAGATCAGGTTCTGGATCGGCGTGTTGATGACCGGCGTGTAGCTGGCCATGTTCAGGCCGATCGTGATGGCCCAGTAGCTG
>DASSHR010000368.1:0-2400 GCA_035692745.1 Candidatus Limnocylindrales bacterium
CGAACGAGCGTGTCCGACCTCGAGGTGATCCCGACCCAGGAGACGGGCACGCTCTGGACGATTCGCTATCACCTGATCGACGAGCGCAGCGGCCTGCCGAATGCCGACGAGACGATCACGGTCGCGACCACGCGACCCGAAACGATCCTCGGTGACACCGCAGTGGCGGTGCACCCCGACGACGATCGCTACCGAGCGCTCGTGGGCCGCCGCGTGCGCATCCCATTCGTGGACCGGGACGTGCCGATCATCGCCGACGACGTCGTCGATCGGGGCTTCGGGACGGGCGCGGTGAAGATCACCCCGGCCCACGACAAGGATGACCATGCCACGGGCCAGCGCCACGGCCTGCCGATGATCTCCGTGCTCGCCGACGATGCCACGATCAACGAGGTGGGCGGAACCTACGCGGGCCTGGATCGGTACGAGGCGCGGAAGCGGATCGTCGCGGACCTCGAGGGCGCGGGCGACCTCGTCGGCACGAAGCCGCACGAGATGGTCATCGGGCGCTGCCAGCGCTCGAACGACGTCATCGAGCCACGGCTGAAGACCCAGTGGTTCATCAAGGTGGATCCGCTCGCGCAGTCGGCGCTCCAGGCGACCCGATCGGGCGAGACCGAGATCATGCCCGCCCGGTTCGAGAAGGTCTGGGAGAACTGGCTCACGAACATCCACGACTGGAACGTGAGCCGGCAGCTCTGGTGGGGCCATCGGATCCCGGCCTGGTACTGCCCGGACGGCCATGTGACCGTGTCGTCGGAGGTGGACGGGCCGGCGCGGTGCGAGACCTGCGGCCGTGGCGCCGCCGAGCTCCGCCAGGATCCGGACGTGTTCGACACCTGGTACAGCTCCGGCCTGTGGCCGTTCTCGACCCTCGGCTGGCCGGATCGCACGGAAGACCTTCGCCGCTACTACCCGGGCACGGTCATGGAGACGGGTTACGACATCATCTTCTTCTGGGTCGCCCGGATGATGTTCACGGGCCTCCAGTTCATGGACGCCGCGCCCTTCAGGACCGTGTACCTGCACGGCATGGTGAAGGACCCGTACGGCCAGAAGATGTCGAAGAGCAAGGGCAACATCGTCGACCCGCTCGAGGCCATCGACCGCGCGGGGGCCGACGCGATGCGCTTCTCGCTCCTCAACGGCACGTCACCCGGCAACGACCAGAAGTTCTCCAACGAGCGGCTCGAGGATGGGCGCAACTTCGCGAACAAGCTGTGGAACGCGACACGGTTCGTGCTCGGCGCCCGGCCCGCGTCCATCCCCGCAGATGCGCCGCGCCGCGAGCCGGACGAGGCGTCGCTCGGGGCGGGGGAGCGCTGGATTCGCTCGCGGACGGCCGCCGCGGTTGACGCGGTCGACAAGGCGATGGGCGAGTACCAGCTCGCCGAGGCCACGCGCGCCCTGTACGACGGCATCTGGTCCGAGTTCTGCGACTGGGGCGTCGAGCTGGCGAAGGTGCGCCTCGCCGATGAGGCGCTGCCGGCCGCCGTGCGCGAGGCGACGTGGTGGACGCTCGTCGAATCCATCGACACGTTCGTGCGCCTCCTGCACCCTGTGATGCCGTTCATCACGGAGGCACTGTGGGCGTCGCTGCCGCACGCGGCCGACGACCCGGACCTGCTGATCGTGGCCGCCTGGCCGCAGGGCAGCACGCCGGCGCGCGACCGAGCCACGGAGGCGTCGGTCGAGGCCGTGCTGGACCTCGTCCGCCGAATCCGGAACGCCCGGACCGAGGCCGGGATCGAGACATCGGCGTGGATCGATGCCGAGATCGCGGCGCCGGGCGCGTCGAATGCCCTGGTCGCCGAGCTGCGTCCGCAGCTCGAGCGGCTCACCCGCGTGAAGGCCACGATCCTCCCTGCCGACGTGGCGCGAAAGGATGTGCCCGGTGCGCTGTCGGTGATCGCCGGCGGCCTCGAGGCCTACCTGCAGCCGCGGGAGGATCCCGAGGTGGCCGCGCGCGAGCGTGACCGCCTCACGCGCGAGCTCGGTGTCGTCGAGGGCCGCCTGGCCTCGTCGACCGCTCGCCTGGCCGACCCGGCGTTCAGCTCAAAGGCGCCACCGCACATCGTGGACGGCGCGCGGCGAAGCCACGCCGAGCTCGAGGCCCAGGCGGCGAGCCTCCGCGAGAAGCTCGCCGGCTAAGCGCCCCGAACCCCGGAACCCCCCCGGAACCCCCCGGAACCACGGAACCCGGCGCGGCCTCATCGGCCGCGCCGGTCCGGCAATCAACCCTTCACGGCGCCGCCAGTGAGCCCGCGCACGAAGTAGCGCTGCAACGCGAGGAAGACCACGAGCGGCAGGGCCATCGTGAGGAAGGCCGCGGCCGCGAGGTACTGCATGCCCCCGCCCGTCGATTGGACGAGGTTCGCCACGACGATCGTCATCGGCTGG
>DASSHR010000369.1:0-1753 GCA_035692745.1 Candidatus Limnocylindrales bacterium
CCATACTCTCACAATATCATAGCATCACACCAAAAGTTTTCTCCGACAAATCTCCGACACATAGCGCAAAAGTAGGGTAAGTGAGCCGGCGTCCTTGAACTCAGTTACCTTAATGTGGCATAAAGCCACCAAACCGAAGGCCCAATCTCACCTCAACACCGTCTAAGCGAAGCCGATCCATGGGTTGGGCTGACCCTACCATATCCAACCAACCTCGTAAAATATATATATGTAGTATATTAGCACGACCAAACTGGCCCGGGAACCGGCGAACGGAAATATAGTAGCACGAATAGAGTAGAGTGGAGTGTATGGTATAAAAGTCACTTTTTGAATTCAAACTTGATTAAGAGCTTGTATTTGGGAACAACGCATTTATTAATCAAATTACACTTTAAAGTTGTTACCAAGTTCACCTTTTCAATTTTCCATGTTGTTATGAGTTGGAGATTTTTGGACTCTTTATGAAAAGTTAGAAGGAATCATTATGCCCAAAAGTTATCTTTCAATTTCCAACTTAGTTACAAGATCATTCTTAGAAGACATCTTCACTTATGCCAACATAATAAATTTTGAGGAAACAAATCTTAGAGAATCACACTATTCCTTGCTTACTTGAGATCAACGGTTGCTTACTAATTAATTCACTACAAGTGGCAAATTTTCATCTTTGAAGAATTCACAAGATCTTATATTAATGAAGTCTCCAAAATATGGAAAGACACTTGAAATTCATAGTTGGGAGGAATTTACATAGATTTGGAATAGTGACATAATTTCTCATACTTATCATCAAAGCATATGCCCATGGTTCACTAGGTTCTTACATATTTCTTTCTTTCAAAATATTGGAATAAAGATAGTATTACTAGTATCAAAATATTCATATTTGGAGAATAGCTCTCACTTGATAACAAAGTCATATAGGTACAAAGTTTGTTAAAAATTCCTTTTATCAATCTGCAAAGTGTTTGACATAGGTGACCTCAACTTGCTAGTTCCTCATAGTGCTCAAACTTGTTATTCTTGGAATCACACACTTTAGTAGCACACATATTGGGAGTACATAGGAATTAACATAGAATAGGTTCTATACTCGTTAAGAAGTGGCAATGTGCAAGTTAGGCTCATGTGAAAGACTTGAGGCACTTTCCAAACATACCATGGTTAATGGTCACAAACTAATCATGCCGAGAAAATGAAGCTTTACATACCTTACGTACTCCTCCAAGTCTCCTTCAATGCCCAACTAGTCCAACTTAAGCTCCGGAATGCTCCACGTCTACAATTATACCCATGACGCACAAAATTACCGACAAAGTCTTTTTGCAACACTTTAAGTGTCAAATTTATTTCAAAATCCTACAAAAATTACGCCAGCTTATCCCCTGTAAACAAAGCTATCCCTGGGATCCAATTGACACCTCTAATCAGCCAACAACAATAGTACAACAGCAACAACACAATACTTAACAAATTCGAAGTCAACAAGAGGCCAATTCAACTTTACAATCCCAATAACTTGCTAACACAATTCATTTTTCTCCTAAGCTGGAAAACGGGGCCAGCACTGCCCTAGATCCATACTCAAAATGCTTAAACACTCCAATACCCTTTAAAAGTCCAACCATATTTAACTAGCGTCAAGCAAACCATAAAACGCTAAAACACATAACTTTATGTTCTTAATACTAATTGCAAAACTGATCAGCCCCCTTGTTCTACACATACATAACATCCTCAAGGACTCCTA
>DASSHR010000370.1:0-4263 GCA_035692745.1 Candidatus Limnocylindrales bacterium
TGACCTACGTCCTGCGGTACCGCGGGGTGAAGACGAACGAAGCCTCGGAGCGCCTCGACGGGACCGTGAAGGACGTCAACGGCAATCCGATCGAAGGCGTGCGCGTCGACGTCGCATGGCCGATGCCCGACGGGACGACGAAGATCATGCCGTTCTGGACCGATGGCAACGGCGTCGGCCACATCTACGGCGTCGTCGGCAGCAACCCGTACATGCAGCACAACACCGTGGTCCTCACGGTGACGACCAACCTGAAGACGATCTCCAGGAGCACGTGGTGGTACCGCACGCGGCGCCTCGCGGATGGCTCCGCCGGGTTCAAGACGACGGTCAACGATTCGACCGTCCATGCCGGCCAGATCGTGACCGCGACCTCGCTGGCCAGGACCTCCACCGGCGCCCCGATCGTGGGCCTGCTCGTGACGTTCACCTGGACGCTCGGCTCGACGACCGTGAAGACGACCGCGTACACGGACTCCACCGGCAGGGCACGCTCGACCTACACGGTCCTGTCGTCGACCAGCCGGTCGACGCTCTACGTCAAGGGCTCGACGACGGCGTACAGCATCAACCGCTCCTCGACGGCCTCGTTCCACCGCACGGACTAGGTTCTCAGGCGCTTCTCAGGCGTCCCTCAGAGACTCCGGTTGTCACACAACAATCACTGGAGCCCTGACGCATGTCCTTTCCCCGTCCCGACCGGCCGCGCGCCGGCCTGCTCGTCACCGTGGGCGCTGCCGTTGCCCTTTTCGTCGCCGCGTGCGGCGGTGGCGCCGCGACCCCGACTCCCACCACGTCCACCGGCGCCTCCGTGCCGGCCGCAACCGTGGGGACCGCTGCACCCGGCGCGACCAGCGCCGCGGTCACCAAGGTCTCCGCCAACACGGCGACCGAATCCGAGCTGGTCGCGGCGCTGACGGCAGCCGGCGTCCCGAACGCCGACCGCTGGGCGCGTGAGGTCATGGAGTACCGGCCGTACGCGGCCGACGACCCGACCCTCCAGCACCTTCAGGACAACCTCGCCAAGTACAACCCCGATCCGGCCACGCTCGCGGGCATCCTCGCCGCGCTCGAGCCGTGATCGAGCCGTCCGGCCTCCGGACCCGCCTCGCGTCCACCGATCCCGCCGTCCTCCTCCGCGGCGGGATCGTGGCGCTGGCGGCGCTCGGCGTCGTGGGGTTGCTGGTCGAGCTTGCGTTCCTCCGGCACTGGTCGACGGTCGGGGCGCTGGTCGTCTGGCCGGCACTCGCCGCCGCCGCCGCTGCTGTCGTCGCGCTCGTGCGACGCCCGACCGCCGGGCGCGTCCGGCTCGTTCGATGGCTTGCCCTCGCGGTCGTCGTCGTCGGGATCGCCGGGATCGTCCTGCACGTCAACGAGAACCTGATCGCGGGGCCGCTCGATCGCAGCTACGCCGCGACGTGGGATTCGCTGTCGGCCGTCGAGCAGCTGTTCCTGGCCGTGACGGGCGGCGTCGGGCCGGCGCCGGCGCTCGCGCCCGGCTCGATGAGCGAGCTCGGGCTGGCCATCGCGTTGGCGACGTTCCGGCATCCCGCGCTCGAGGCGCGGGCGTCGATCGGGTTGCGAAGCGCCTAGCGGAGCGCCTCGGCCATCGCCCGCAGGTGCGGCGGCGTGCTCCCGCAGCAGGCGCCGATGACGTTCGCGCCGGCCTCGCGGAACTGGCGGGCGAAGTCCGCCATCGTCTCGGGCGTCGTGGGGTACTCGACCGCCATGCCGACCAGCTGCGGCATGCCGACGTTGCCCTTCGCCACGATCACCGCATCGGGGAAGGCCGCGCGCATCTTCTCGATGACCGGGACCAGCTCCTCCGGGCCGTTGCCGCAATTGCCGCCGATCGCCGAAGCGCCCGCCTCCAGCAGCGCCGCCGCGGCCTGTTCGGGCGTCACGCCCATCATCGTCCGGCCGCGGGTGTCGAAGCTCATCGTCGCGATGACCGGCTTGTCCGGCGCCGCGTCCTTGGCGCCCTTGATGGCTGCCACCGCCTCCGCGACGTCGCTCATCGTCTCT
This sequence comes from Candidatus Limnocylindrales bacterium, assembly GCA_035692745.1. Classification (GTDB taxonomy): domain Bacteria; phylum Chloroflexota; class Limnocylindria; order Limnocylindrales; family CSP1-4; genus UBA5189. Next base: position 2,026 of record DASSHR010000370.1, read on the forward strand.
ACCCACAGGACGTCAACACCACCCGCGACGAGCGCACGCGCCTGCTGGGCGAAGACATCGCGCGCGATCTCCGGCGTCAGCGTGCCACCGATCGTTTCCATGATCTGGCCGGTAGGTCCGAGGTCGCCCGCCACGACGGCGGGGTGGTCGGCGGCATCGACCTCCACCCGGGCAAGGACCTCGGCGGTCCGGTTGAGCTGGTCCACGCGGTCCTGTCGTCCGTGCAGCTCGAGGCGCAGGCGGTTGCCGCCGAAGGTGTTCGTGAGCAGGACCTGGGCGCCGGCCTCGAGATAGCCGCGCTGGACGCGGCGGATGATCTCGGGGTGCTCCAGGTTCCAGAGCTCGGGCGGGTCGCCGAACTCCAGGCCGTTCGCCATCAGCATCGTGCCCATCGCACCGTCGGCGACGATGGGTCCGCCGGTTGCGAGGAGCTCCTGCCAGGTCGTCATGGGACGGCGATTGTGGCGCATCGATCGGCCGCCGCCGGTTGCGCTCGCGGCGCGATCAGGTGGCGATCCTGGGTCCCCACCACACCGCGGCGGCGATGATCGCGTAGAGGCCCAGCAGCATCGCGCCCTCGAACGCGTTGGCTTCGCCGTCCATGACGATCACGAGCACGAGCAGCACGCCGACCGCGAGCGCGCCGAGCAGGAGGGGGCTGAAGATGAGCGTGAGGGGTACCGGCGCGACGAAGAAGCTCAGGATCACGATCACCGGCGCCAGGAACAGGACGACCTGCAGGGCCGAGTTGAGGATCAGGCTCATCGCCAGGTCGGCGCGGCCCTTGAGCGCCGACGTCACGCCGGCGAGGTTCTCGACCGCGTTGCCGGCGATCGCCACGACGATCAGCCCGGCGAAGGCCTCGCTCATCCCGAGGGTCGCCATCGCCGGCTGGAGCGCCTCCACGAACCAGTCGGCGACGAACGCCGAGGAGACGGCCGAGACGGACAGCAGGATCAGCGTCGGGGCCAGCGGCCGTGGCGCGTCGGCATGGGCCTCGTCATCTTCCGGGATGTGCGGCTTCGCGGCGGGGGCGTCGCCGGCCATCCGGATCGAGATCGGCACCGAGAACGCGAAGACCACGAGCAGCACGATCGCGACGACGGCCGACAGCTCCGGCGCATGCCCGAAGTCGGGCGCCCCCGGCTGGGTCGCGAGGAACGGGACGATGAGGGCGGCGACGCCGAGCAGGAGCTCCGTCGCGTAGAACCGGTTCGCGGCCGCGGAGAACGTCAGCTTGCCATTGCGCAGGCCGCCGAGGAGGGTCGCGAGGCCGAGCACGAACAGCGCATTGCCGAGCACCGACCCGACGAGCGCCGCCGCGACGACCTCGACCAGGCCCGCCTGGAGCGCGAAGACCGCCAGGAACAGCTCCGGCAGGTTCCCCAGCACGGACTGGACGACGCCCGTCGCCGCGGGCGAGAGGCGCATCGACAGCCGCTCCGTCGCCTCGCCGACGGCGATCGCCCCGCCGGTGAGCGCGATGACCGCCGCCGCGAAGCGAACGAGCGAGGGCAGCTCGAACAGGTTCGCGAGCGCGACCAGCGCGAACGCGACCGCGTAGCCACCGAAGATCAGCAGGGTTCGTCGTTCCGGGCGAGGCATGTCGGAACCATCATCGCGCACCGACCAGCGCGATGTAGCGTTGCGCTCGATGGCCCAGTCGAGCAGCGCAACGGCGCCGGTTGCGCCGACCGCCGCGATCCGCGCCGCCAACTACCGCCGGGTCCAGCTGGATTCGGTGTTCATCGGCGTGGTCAACGCGGCGGGGACGTTCCTGCCGGTGTTCCTGCTGCGAATGGGCGCCTCGGCGAGCGACGTCGGCTTGCTCACCGCGCTGCCCGCGCTGACCGCGTTCCTGCTCGCCATCCCCTTCGGACGCTGGCTCCAGCCACGCGGCGAGATCGTCAAGTGGTACAGCCGCCTCCGGCTCATCGCGTGGTCCAGCTACGCGGTGATGGCGATCGTCGCGATACTGCTGCCTCCAGGTCGCGCGATTCCCGTGCTGCTGGGGGTGTGGGCGCTGGCGTCGCTGCCGTCGACCGCGGCATTCGTGACCTTCGCGCTGGTGATGGATGGCGCCGCGGGACCGGGCGGGCGGTTCGACCTGTTGGGCCAGCGTTGGGCGATCGCCGGCGTGTCGGCCACGATCTCCGTGGCGCTGGTCGGCCAGCTGCTCACCTATGTCCCGTTCCCGCTGAACTTCGAGGCCTTCCTGTTCATCGTCACGCTCGCGGG
>DASSHR010000371.1:0-5332 GCA_035692745.1 Candidatus Limnocylindrales bacterium
CGGGCTTGCCGACGCCCTCTTCCACGACTGGCGCTATGAAGCCGACGGCGGGCTCAAGGAGCCCACGTTCGTCCTCGACAAGCCCCAGATGTACGGGCGGAAGATCCTCCTCGCCGGCGACAACTTCGGCTGCGGATCCTCACGCGAGCACGCGCCGTGGGCGCTCGTCGCCTGGGGCATCCAGGCGGTCATCACCACCAGCTGCGCGGACATCTTCCGCGGCAACTCGCTGAAGAACGGGCTGCTGCCGATCATCGTCGAGCCCGAGCGGCTCGAGCAGCTGTTCGAGATGGTGCGGCGCGCGCCGGACACGGAGCTGACCGTCGACCTCGACTCGCAGGTCGTGCACCTGCCGGGCGACGAGGACCTGCCGTTCGACGTCGATCCGTTTTCGAAGGTCATGCTCCTCCAGGGCACCGACGAGCTCGGCTACCTGCTCGGCAGGTCGCAGGCGATCCAGGACTGGGAGGCGGCGCACCCGGCGCGCGTCGACACCCGGCCGGCAGCCGCGGGCTGAGACGGCACCGAGCGCCGGCACGAATGCCGGAACCTGACGCCGGGGCCCGGCGTCTCGCGGTCATGCCGGACCGACCGAACCGACCGAACCGACCGAACCGACCGCGCCTGGCGCTCCTCCTCCCCGGCCTCGTCCTGAGTCTCGCAGCCTGCGCGGGCTCCGCGGCCGCGCCGAGCGCGACAAGCCCAACCGAGCCGCCGGGGACCACCCAACCGATACCGACCCTCGTCCCGGGCGATCCCGGCAGCGGCGGAGCCGGTGGCGGCGTCACGGATCCCGGCAGCGGCTCCGGCGGCGGCTCGGGGGGCAACACCGGCAGCGGCACGCTCCCGGGCGGCGGGATCGGCGGGCTGTTCCCCGGCGATCCGAACCAGGACCCGCTGTTCGGCCAGGCGAGCTACCTGACACCCAGCCCGGGCCTCATCAATCAGCACCCGGTGAACGTCCAGCTCGTGCGCGCGGTCCAGAACGACGACGGCACGGTGATCGCGGACCTGCGCTGGTGGAGCGGTGTCGCACCATGCAGCCAGCTCGACCACGTCGAGATCGCGAAGGACGAGGCCGCTCGCACGATCCGGTTCACGGTCATCGAAGGCAGCGGCAAGGGCGACGTGGCGTGCATCGACATCGCCCAGCTGAGCGCGACGACGGTCGGCCTCGGGACGCTTGCGGCCGGCACGTGGAAGCTCTCGGCGGAGGGCGACGCCCCGGAGATCAACCTCGACGTGCAGTAACGGCCCGGCGCGCAAACTGCAACCCGGCTGACGGCGCCGGGCGGCGACACGAAACGGACGCACCGGCGCCCCGGCCCCGGACCTGTGGCACGATCCGCCGGTGAACCCGCTGGATCTGGTCGCCATCGGGATCCTGCTGATCGCGGTGATCCTCGGCGTTCGCTCGGGCGCCCTGCCGCAGCTCATCGGGCTGCTCGGCGCAGCCATCGCCGCGCTGGCCGGCCTCGCGGTCCTGCCCGCCTTCACCGGGCTGCTCGACGGGCTGCCGCCACCGATCCGGGCGATCGTCGTCCTCTCCGTGCTGCTGGGCCTCGTGGGACTGGGCGAGGCGCTCGGCGCGGCGATGGGCCGCCAGGCATCGCAGGCGCTCGGCGAGGGCCTGTGGGGCGCCTTCGACCGCGTCGCGGGCGGCATCGTGGGTGCCGGCCAGGCCATCCTCATCCTGTGGCTCGCCGGCGGCGTCATCGCCTCGGGGCCGTTCCCGACGCTCAGCTCGTACGCCCAGAAGTCCACCGCCCTGCGAGTCGTCGACACGTTCCTCCCGCCGCCGACCGAGATCGTCCTCGGCCTCGGCAACCTCCTCGATGACAGCGGCCTGCCGAACGTCTTCATCGGGCTCGAGCAGCTCCCCGCGCCGGCGATCGACCTCCCGTCGAACGCGGTCGCGCGCGAGATCGGCGAGCGCGCTGCGCCGTCCGTCCTGCGCGTCCAGGCCGATGGCTGCGGCCAGCGGGCCAGCGGGTCGTCGTTCGTCATCGCGCCGGGGTATCTCGTGACGAACGCCCACGTCGTGGTCGGCGCCAGGAGCATCTTCGTCCAGACGTCCGGCGAGTCCTACGGCGCCGTGCCCGTCCTCGTCGACCTCGAGCTGGACATCGCGGTCCTCTTCGCCGGTGACGTCACGGCGACACCGCTGCACTTCACGACCGGCGAACCGAGCCGCGGCGACATCGGCGCCACGGTTGGCTACCCGGGCGGCGGCAACGAGACGGTCGAGCCGGCCACGGTGGCCGCCGCGTACCTCGCCACCGGCCTCGACGTCACCGGCGACAACCGCGTGACCCGACGCATCGTCGAGCTCCGCGCGACCGTGATCCCGGGTGACAGCGGCGGTCCCCTCGTCCTCGAGGACGGCACGGTCGGGGGCGTGGTCTTCGCCGAATCGAAGGTCGACCCGGCGGTCGGCTACGCGCTCGCGCCGAACCCGGTGATCGACGCGATCACGCCCGCGCTCGGCCGGACGGCCGCGGTCGCCACGGGTCCCTGCGTCCACTGACGCCGCGCGGGCGACGCCCTAGCATCGCCGGATGCCCATGACCGCCGCCGCCGCCGACCAGCTTCGAGCCCTCGCCGACGCCTTCTGGGATCGGTTCATGTCGGAGTACCCGACGTTCGCCACGATCGTCGGCGACCGGCGCTTCGACGATCGCCTCGAGGACGTCTCGCCCGACGGCATCGCCCGACGGCTCGCGTGGCTCGACGAGGTCGCCGCCGACGCCGTCGCCATTCCGGAGGACGGCCTGTCGTCGATGCAGCGCGTGACCCGCCAGATGCTGATCGACGAGACCTCGAACCAGGCGCGCTCGATCCGGACGCGGGTCAACGAGTGGACGGTCGACCCGCTCCAGGGCCCGATGATGGGCCTCCTCGACATCGTGGACTACCAGACGGTCCAGACGCCCGACGACGGCCGCAAGCTGGTCGAGCGGTTCCGCGGGATCGGGCGGTACCTCGACCAGATGGGCGCCGAGCTGCGCGAGTCTGCCGCGGACGGCCGCGTGGCGGTCGAGAACCCGGTCGACAAGATGTTGAACATCCTCGACGGCCTCATGGCCACGGCGCCGGCCGAGTGGAAGCTCGCCGGTCCGGCCGGCGCCGAGCACGAGGACTGGTCCGCCGTGGACGTCGACCGCTTCCGCCAGAGCCTCATGACCACGGTCACCGAGGTCGCGATCCCGGCCTTCCGGCGGTACCAGGAGACGCTCCAGCGCGACATCCGGCCCATCGCCCGATCGTCGGACAAGCCGGGGCTGTGCCACCTCGATGGCGGGCTCGACATGTACCGCGACGAGATCCGTGTCCACACGACGCTCGACCTCGCGCCCGAGGACATCCATGCGACCGGCCTCGCCGAGATCGCGCGCATCGATTCGGAGTTCGTGGAGCTCGGCCGGCGCGTGCTCGGCACGACGGACCTGCAATCCACCCTCGCCGCGCTGCGCGACGACACGTCACTCTATTTCGAGACCGCGGACCAGGTCTTCGAGGTCGCGAAGCGCTCGCTCGCCCGCGCGCAGGACGCGGTCCCCGACTGGTTCGGGCGCATCCCGGGCGCGGCATGCGTCGTCGTCCCCGTGCCCAGCCACTCCGAGGTCCACCAGACGATCGCGTACTACTCGTGGCCCGCGATGGACGGCTCGCGACCCGGGCGCTACTACATCAACCTCTACGCGCCAGAGACCCGGCCGCGCTACGAGGCCGAGGCGCTCGCGTTCCACGAATCCGTGCCCGGCCACCACCTGCAGATCGCGATCGCGCAGGAGCTGCCGGACCTGCCGGCGTTCCAGCGGATGCTCGGCTCGACCGCGTTCGCGGAGGGCTGGGGCCTGTACACGGAGCGCCTCTCGGACGAGATGGGCCTCTACTCGGGCGACATGGACCGCTTCGGGATCCTGTCGTTCGATGCCTGGCGCGCCGGCCGCCTCGTGGTCGACACGGGTATGCATGCCCTCGGCTGGACGCGCCAGCAGGCGATCGACTTCCTCACCGAGCACAGCGCGCTCGGCGGCAACAACATCGTCAACGAGGTCGACCGGTACATCGTCTGGCCGGGCCAGGCGCTCGCCTACAAGACCGGCCAGCTGGAGATCCTCCGCCTGCGGGCGGACGCGCGCGAGCGCCTCGGTGACCGCTTCGACATCAAGGCGTTCCACGACGCCGTGCTCGGCGCCGGCGCGATCTCGCTGCCCGCGCTCCAGGGCCGCGTCGAGGAGTGGCTCGGCAGCCTGTCGGCCTGAGTTCCGGTCAGGGCGCCGCGTCGCCTCGCTCGCGCCGCGCGATCGCGGCGGCCACGCGCGACCGAACCGCGGGCATCGTGTCGAGCAGCCGCTCGAACTCGTGGTGCTTCAGCTCGAGGGCGCGCACGTCGCTGACGGCCGTCGCGGTCGCGGTTCGCGGGCGCCGCTCCACCAGCGCGATCTCGCCGAGGAACCCGCCGGCGGTGAGCGAGCGGACCTGCCGGTCCCCGCGGTCGATGCGCACGGTGCCATCGAGGATCACGTAGAAGCCGTCGCCGACCTCGCCCTCGAGCATGAACGCGTCGCCCGCCCTGAACGCCACCTCGCGCGCCAGCACCGCGACCGCCTGCAGGCTGCGGTCGTCGAGATCGGCGAACAGCGGCACGGTGCGCAGGACGTCGAGCTTGTCGGGCATGGCGAGAGGATAGCGATGGGGTGTCGCTCGACGCCCGTCGCGTGCCATCCTTGGCCGGCTGTGACCGCCACCCCGGGGGCGCGATGACCGCGTTGCTGCGCCCCGTTCGCTCGCTCCTCGGGTCGCTGCGCGATGCGCTGGCCAACGACGGCATCCGCCGGATCGAGGCGTTCTGGACGCTGGGCATCGCCGCCGACGCCGGGCTGCTCGTCGTCCTCCTCATCGAGGTCTATGCCCGCGAGGGCGTCGTGGCTGCCGGCGTGCTCGGCGCGGTCCGCATGGTGCCCGGCGTGCTCTCCGGCATGCTCGCGGGCAGCCTCCTCGCGCGCTTCCGGGCGGAGCGTGTGCTGTTCGTGCTGGGGCTGGTCCGGACGCTCGCCGCCGTGGCGTGCGCCATCGAGATCGCGGTCGGCGGGACCACGATCTTCCTGTACGCCCTGGCGGCGATCTCCGCCGCCGCAGCGGCACCGTCGCGACCGGTGTCGGCAACGCTCTTCCCGGCGGTCGCCCGGAGCCCGCACGAGCTCGTCGCCGCGAACATGGCCTGGAGCACCGGCGAGGGTCTCGGCTCGATGATCGGGCCGTTCCTCGTGGGCCTGTTCGTCGCCGCGGGCCGGCCGGAGCTGGGTGCGGCGGCGTCGGCCGTGGC
>DASSHR010000372.1:0-4550 GCA_035692745.1 Candidatus Limnocylindrales bacterium
TCGACCTCGGTGACGACGACCATCACCTCATCGCCGACGGACACGACGTCCTCGACGGTGGGCACGTGGTAGTCGGCAAGCTCGCCGATGCGAACGAGGCCTTCCTTGCCGGGCAGGATCTCGACGAAAGCGCCGAAGCCCATGATCCGGGTGACCTTGCCCAGGTAGAGCGCGCCGATCTCGACCTCGCGGGTCAGGCTCTCGATCCACTGGATCGCCTTGCGCGAGTTCTCACCGCTCACCGCGGCAATCTCGACGGAGCCGTCGTCCTCGACGTTGATCTCGGTGCCGGTCTCCTCCTGGATCTTGCGGATCATGGAGCCGCCCTTGCCGATGATGTCGCGGATCTTCTCGGGATTGATCTTGATGGTGATGATGCGCGGCGCGAACTCCGACATCTCGGCCCGGGCCTCGGAGAGGGCGCCGGCCATGACGTCGAGGATGGCCATGCGGGCCGCGTGGGCCTTGGCCAGACCGTCACGGATGACCGCCTCGCTGATGCCCTTGACCTTGATGTCCATCTGGAGCGCCGTGATGCCGTCGCGGGTGCCGGTGACCTTGAAGTCCATGTCGCCGAAGGCATCCTCCTTGCCGAGGATGTCCGTCAGGATCGCGAACTTGCCATCCGGATCCATCACGAGGCCCATCGCCGCGCCGGCAACCGGGGCCTTGAGCGGCACACCGGCGTCCAGGAGCGCGAGCGTCGAGCCGCACGTGGAGGCCATCGACGTCGAGCCGTTGGAGGTCACGCACTCCGACACGAGCCGGATCACGTACGGGAACTCCTCGGCGCTCGGCAGGACCGGGTAGAGCGCCCGCTCGGCAAGGTTGCCGTGCCCGATCTCACGCCGGCCGGGGCCGCGCATCGGCTTGTTCTCGCCGGTGCTGTACGGCGGCATGTTGTAGTGGTGGATGTAGCGCTTCTCGGTCTCGGGGCTGATCGTGTCGATCCGCTGCACGTCCGAGGACGGGCCGAGGGTCGCGACCGTCAGCGCCTGCGTCTGGCCGCGCGTGAACAGGCCGGAGCCGTGGGCTCGCGGCAGCACGCCGACCTCGGCCGACAGCGGCCGGATCTCGTCGAGGCCGCGGCCGTCCATGCGGACGCCCTCCTCGAGGACCATGGCGCGAACGGTCTTCTTGTGGACGAGCCCGAAGAGGCCCTTCGAGAGGCGTGCTTCGCGCCTGGCGGCGTCGAGCGCGGCGGCGGCTGCCGCCTTGTCCTTCGCCTGCATCCGGATCGATGCAGCGATGCCCTTCTTGAGCCCCGCGACGCGCGCCGGGATGTCCGCGGCGAGCTTGAGCACGAGCTCCGCGGTGGCCTCGGCGTCCGGGCCGGCGCGGTGGCTGCCCTGGAGCTCGATGCCGAAGAACTTCGAGAGGTCGCCGAGCTTGTAGCTCTCGGGGCCCGTCGGGTAGCCGTCGCGGGCCAGGACGAGCGTGTCGAGGTAGGTCCCCGGTTCGAACGTCTTGCCGCTCGCCTCCCCCAGGAAGCCGAGGTCGAAGCCGACGTTGTGCCCGATCAGGATCCCGTCGCCGGCCCAGTCGAGGAGCTTGGCGACGGCCTCGGCCGGCGCCGGCGCCTTCGCGACGTCCTTGTCGGTGATGCCGTGCATCTGGTTGCCGATGATCGGGCGCGCGGGCTTGACGAGCGTCGACCAGCGGTCGGCGATCTTGCCCTTCTTGATCCGAACCGCGGCGACCTCGACGATGTCGGCGAGGGTCGTATCGATGCCGGTGGTCTCGACGTCGATGACGACGAGGTCACGGCCGGCCTCGACCGCGTTGACGAACGCGAGGACCGAGTCCGTGCCGGGCTCGAGGTAGCCGAGCTTCTTGGGCTTGCCGACGGCCTCGCGCAGCTGCTCCTGGATGTCGATGAGCGGCTGGAGGGCCTTGTGCGCGAACAGGATGGCGTCGGCCATCACGTCCTCGGGCAGGAGCTTGACGCCGGCCTCGACCATCATGATCGCGTCGCGGGTGCCGGACACGATCAGGTCGAGCTCCGAGTTCTCGAGCTCGCTGTACGTCGGGTTGACCACGAACTCGCCGTTGATCCGGCCGACGCGGACGGCGCCGATCGGGCCCATGAACGGGATCTCGCTGATCGTCAGGGCGCACGAGGCGGCGAGGGTGCCGATGACGTCGGGGTCGTTCTCCTGGTCCGTCGACAGGACGGTCAGCACGATCTGGACGTCGTCCTTGTAGCCCTCGGGGAACAGCGGGCGAATCGGGCGGTCCGTCAGGCGGGCGGCGAGGATCGCTGCCTCCGACGCGCGGCCCTCGCGCTTGATGAAGCCGCCCGGGATCTTGCCCGCGGCGTACATGCGCTCCTCGAAGTCCACCGTGAGGGGGAAGAAGTCGAGGCCGGGACGGGGATCGGAGCGGTTCGCCGTTCCGAGGACCATGGTGTCGCCGAAGCGAACGGTGACCGAGCCACCCGCGAGGAGCGCGAGGCGGCCGGTTTCGATGGTCAGGGTCCGACCGGCAAACTGGGTCTCGAAGACCTGTGGCACTTGGTGTGTATTCCTCTCTGCCGTGGCAGGAGGTCCGACCTGGCGGCGAGCCGGTCCGGCGCTGGCTGGTCGCTCCCCTCCCCTGTCAGGGCGAGGGCGGCGAGAAGGCTAGCGGCGGAGTCCGAGCCGTCCGATGACGGCGCGGTAGCGCGCGTTGTCCTTCTTCAGCAGGTATGCGAGAAGGCGACGACGCTGGCCGACGAGCTTGAGGAGACCGCGACGCGAATGATTGTCCTTGGGAAAGCTGCGGAGATGATCCGTCAGGGCCTTGATCCGCTCCGTGAGGAGCGCGATCTGGACCTCCGGCGAGCCGGTATCGCCGTCATTCACGGCGTACTCGGTGATGATCTCCGTCTTTCCTTCGGGCGCGAGCGGCACTCGGTCCTCCGACACGAACAAGCTACTGGTGATCTTCCACTTCTATGACCGGCGGAGGATAGCAGGCCGCCCTCGATCGTGCTCGAACGGGTTCGGCCGCGAGCCCACTGCCCCCGCGCGCGACGCCGTGCTACCCGTGCTCGGTCGCCGTGCTCGGCCGCCGCAGCCGGGCCGTGAGCCGCCACACCGCGAGCCCGGCGATCACGTACCCGCTGCCCTGGACGATGAGGAGCGGAATCACGGGCACGACCTCGCCCAGCACGCCTGCCCCGATCGCGCCGACCAGCGAGCCCACCGCGCCCAGGGCCATCAGGCCACCGACGACGCGGCCCCGGATCCGGTCCGCCGCCTGCTCCTGCTGGATCGTGGTGAACGCGACGCCCATCGCCGCGCCGGGCACGCCGACGATCACCATCAGCACGAGCGCCGGCGCGAGCACCGGGTACACCGCCGGGTACGTGAAGAGGACGAGATCGATCAGCCCGAAGGTGACGGCGGACGCGATGAGCAGCCTGACCGGGTCGATGCGCTTCCCGACCCGGCCGACGACTGCGGCGCCGACGAGCCCACCGATCGCCTGGGTCGACAGGAGCCAGCCGTAGCCCGTGGCATCCGTGTGGAGCGCATCCGTCGCCCAGGGCACGAACAGCGTCCCCGTCAGCCCCTCGCCGATGCGGGTGATCACGACGAAGGCAAGGAGCGCCCGCAGCACCGGATGCCCGATGACGATGCGGATTCCCTCCGCCCACTCCCGTCGCAGCCGGGTCCACGCGGTCGCGGCCTCGTGCTCGACGCTGTCGTGCGAGGCCGGCGGCTGGTCTGCGTGCGCGGCCCGACCGCGCGTCGTGCGGATCGCGAGGATCAGGCCGGCCGCGAGGACGAACGACACGGCATCGACGACGGTGACCGCGGCGAGCCCGCCGAACGCGACCGTGATGCCACCGATCGTCGGGCCGATGATCCGGGCCAGCTGGCGGTTCATGCCACTGAGCGCGTTCGCCGTCACGAGCTGGCCCTCGTCCTCGAGGAGGTTCGGCAGGAGCGCGACCTCGGCGGGCTCGAAGACCTGTTCCAGGCAGCTCGCGATCACGAGGACCACGTACGCGACCCAGATCCCCGCGGCGTCGACCGCCAGAAGGGGCAGGAGCGTGACCGCGAGCAGGAGGTTGACCACGATCATGAGCCGGCGCCGATCCCACCGATCGACGAACACCCCGGCGATCGAGCCGAGGACGATCGCCGGCACCAGCCAGGCAAGCATCATGCCCGCCGTGGCGAGCGTGGAGCCGGTGCGGCGGTAGACCTCGACCGGCAGGCCGACCATGAGCACCCAGTCGCCGGTCATGGAGATGAGCCCGGCGAGCCAGAGCAGCCCGAAGTTGCGCTGGCGCAGGAGCGCGATCAAGCCGGCCCGGGCTCGAAGGTGAGGCGCCACCGTGGGCCTCCGAGCCAGATGCCCTGCAGGCGAATCCGACCCTGCGCGTCGACATGGACGTGGTCCGGGCCGTGCTCGACCGTCTCGTCGAGGTCGTCGATGCGGACGGCGTACCAGCCCGCCGGCGGCAGCGCGACCGGCATCTCGAACTGGAGCACCGGGTCACGCGACGCCCGCGAGCCCGATCCGACGACCGCGTACGGCCTGCCGAGCAGCCGCGCGGC
>DASSHR010000373.1:0-5728 GCA_035692745.1 Candidatus Limnocylindrales bacterium
TGCGATCGTGGCGGCGCCGAGGGGTCGAAGGGCGCGACGAGTTCGGGTCACGAGGTCCTCGCTGGGTGAGGCGCTGGGATCCGGATCATGCGCTGCCCGGGAACCGTCGTCGCTGCATCGATGGTCCTGGGCCGTGCCTCCTGTGGCGTGAACGGCGCGTGCAGGACCTGCTGGTATCGTCCATCGCATGCAACGGGCGGCGCCGATCGACGGGCAGTGGCTCGGCCGGATCGGCTATCGGGAGGCGTGGGCGCTCCAGAAGGAGCTGGTCGACGCGAGGGTGGCGGGGTCGATCGAGGATCGGCTGCTCCTCCTCGAGCATGACGCCGTCCTCACGCTCGGGCGCCAGGCGGACGAGGCGCACGTCCTCGCCTCGCCGCGCGAGCTCCGCCGCCGTGACATCGAGCTGATCCGCGTCGAGCGGGGCGGTGAGGTGACCTACCACGGGCCTGGCCAGCTCGTGGCCTACCCGATCATGCGGCTCGGCGATCGCGGGATCCTCGTCCGGCCGCTCGTGGCCGCCCTCGAGGCCGCGATGATCGCGACCTGCGCGGAGCTCGGCGTCGAGGCGTTCCACAGGGACGGCCATCCCGGCTGCTGGGTGGAGGGCACCGGCGGTCGACCGCATCGCAAGATCGGCGCGCTCGGCCTGCGCATCGAGCGCGGCGTGAGCTACCACGGCATCGCGCTGAACATCGACCCGGACCTGCGCGACTTCGAGCTCATCGATCCCTGCGGGATGCCGGGTCTCGTGTCGACCTCGGTCGCAGAGGAGCTCGGACGAAGCGCGGAGCCGCCGACCACCGCGGCCGTCGAACGAGCCGGCGCGATCTTCGCCGCCGCGTTCGGCGATGCCATCGGCGCCCCGCTCGAGTGGCTCGCGCCGCGCACCGCGGTGCCCGCGTGAGCGCCGGGCTCTTCGAGCTGCGCAAGGACCCGATCACCGGCTGGTGGGTGGCCACCATCGTCGACCGCGACTTCGATCGGAGCCGGTTCGCCCAACCCGCGGCGCCCGTCGAGGACGGCGGCGATTGCCAGAACTGCCGCATCCCGCCGGGCGACGGAGTGCGCGTCCGGATCCTGAAGGACTTCGCGTTCCACATGGTGGGCACGGAGCAGGATCGGGACGAGCTCGACAGGGGCATCGCCCAGGTCACCGTGTCCGAGGCGCGCGCCGCGGGCTCGTGGCGCACGATCGCGGCGCCGGTCGGCGAGCACCGCGCGCTCGCCCATGCCGGCGAGACCGTCGAGCAGATGCTGCGGCTCGCGCGCGACGCGGTCGCGGAGGCGACGAGCGCTGCGCAGACGGACTACCTGCAGGTGGTCCAGAACTGGGGCGCACAGGCCGGCGCCCGCACGAACCACCTGTGCCTCGACCTCTACGACCTGCCGCTGATCCCGCACCGTGTGGGCGAGGAGCTGGGTGGCGCGGCGCGGTTCGTGATCCGCGAAGGCGAATGCCCATGGTGCCGCCTGGTGCGCGAGGAGGCACGGAGCCGCGAGCGCCTGTTCTGGGAGGACACGGCCACGGTCGCCTTCGCGCCGTGGGGCTCGCGCTCGCCGTTCGAGGTCTGGATCGTGCCACGTGAGCACCAGGCGGACTTCGGCCGCGCCGATGAATCCGCTGTCCGCGCCACCGCGACCGCGCTCCGCAACGTGCTCGGGGCGCTCGGCGCCAGCCTCGATGGACCGGCCTACAACCTCGTGCTCCACACGGCGCCGCTTCGCGAACGCGTCGACGCCACGTTCCACTGGCATTGGGAGGTGCACCCGCGGCTCCGCGAGATCGCCGGCCTCGAGCTGGGGACGGGCCTGCCGGTGAACCCGGTGTCGCCGGAAGCCGCCGTCGAGGAGCTGCTGGACCGGATGGTCCGTCGATGAGGTCCGTGCCGCCCGTGAGCCCGCAGGTGCGCTGCGGCCCGGTCGCGCGTCACACTGCGGCCCTCCCCGTCGTCCCTCGCCCTGGCACCGCCGCCCTCCGTCGATTCCCGCGGAGCGCCCCGACTGCCGAGTCCAGAGAAGAGCCAACCTGTTGCTCGAGAACCAGGTCGCTGCATCGGCCACTGTTGCACTCGGACGTCCGGTGACCCGGACCTGGGAGCAGGACGCCGCTCGGACGTTCGTCGATGCGCTGTTCAACAAGCACCAGCACGAGATCTTCGCCTACCTCGTACGCATGCTGCGCGATCCCGAGCTCGCCGCGGACCTGACCCAGGATGCCTTCGTGAAGGCGTACAAGAACTACGACACGCTCGAGAAGGACGAAAACGCGCGGGCGTGGCTCTACCAGATCGCCCACCGCGTCGCCCTCGATGAGCTCCGGCGCCGCAAGATCATCCGGATGATCCCGTGGTCCGGCGAAGCGCGGGGCGCCGCGCCGTCCGCCGAGCGGCTGGCGATGGACCTCCGGCTCTCCGGCCCGCTCGAGCGCGCGCTCGCCTCGATCCCCGAGCGCCAGCGCGCCGCCCTCCTCCTGGCCGAGCTGCACGACCTCACCGGCCTGGAGCTTGCCGCCGCGATGGGCGTCAGCCATGTTGCCGCGCGCGCCATCCTCACCCGCGCTCGCGAGAGCCTTCGGCGCGCCCTCGCCGCCGAGCAGGACGCCGAGCGCGCCGCCGAGCTGGAGCGCGATTCCCACTACGGCCCCCAGGCCCGGAGCGAGCGTTGACAACGCCCTTCCGCCGCCGCCACCACGATGACGAGAGCGCCCACGATCGGGCGCGCGCGTTGACGGCGACGGAGATGCTCGAGCCGCTCGACGAGATCCAGACCGTCTGGCTTGCCGGGCATCTCGAGGGCTGCGCGGAGTGCCGCAACGACCGGGAGGCGTACCTCGCGGACCGCGCCCTGCTGCGCAGCCTGCGCGACGCGACGCCGGAGCCGCCCCGCGACCTGCGGGCTCGCACGATGGCTGCCCTGGATCGGGAGTCGCTCGCCCGTTCGAAGCGTGGCCGGGCCGCGGGTCGGACCGCGGGCCGGCCGCTGTCGAGCCATCGGCGCCCCCAGCTGCCGTTCGGCGCCGCGGCCGGGGCGCTCATCGTCCTCGTCGTCGTCGGTGCGACCTTCCTGCCGCAGCTCGTCCCGAACCGCGGCCCCGAGAGCACCCCCGGGGGCTCTGACTTCGCCTTCGGCAGCCCGGATCTCCAGGCCACCGCGTTCCCCGTTCCCGC
Organism: Candidatus Limnocylindrales bacterium; assembly: GCA_035692745.1. Classification (GTDB taxonomy): domain Bacteria; phylum Chloroflexota; class Limnocylindria; order Limnocylindrales; family CSP1-4; genus UBA5189. The sequence continues at coordinate 3,171 of DASSHR010000373.1, forward strand.
CGTCGATGACGTGGGCTGGGTCCAGCCGGGCCTCGACGGCCATTGGGAGCTCGTGCTCGCCGACGTCACGTCCCTCTGCCCCCGCACTCGGCCCAGCTGCCAGCCGCTGGGCGAGGACCAGCCGAGCCGCATCGTGGAGCTCGGCAGCAAGCCGCATGGGGTGACGATCTCGCCGACCGAGACGCAGCTCGTGGTCGAGACGCAGGGCCAGGGGTCGGCGCCCGGCAAGATCTTCGTGGTCAGCCTGCCCCCGGAGCCGGACAGCCCGACGCCCGCGCCAACCGACAGCACCGTCGCGCCGACCACCACGCCCGGCGAGACCGCGGCGCCGACAGTCGTGCCGCCGACAGTCGTGCCGCCGACCGCGGCTCCCGGGACCGCCGAGCCGCCCACCGCCGAGCCGAGCCAGGTCGCGATCAGCCCGCTGCCAACCACGGACGTGCCGCGCGGCGCGGTCGAGATCGCGTCGGGGGTGACCGTCGTCGGCGAGACGCTGTATTCGCCGGATGGCGCGTGGCTTGCCTTCTCCGCCCGGCCGAGCGACGGCTCGCGCGGCCCGGACCTGTACCTCTGGCACGTGGGCGAGCCGACCGCGATCGCGGTCACGGATGACCACGCGACGTACTTCTCGACCTGGCTCGACGGCCGCATCCTGGCCAGCCGCGTCGAGCCCGTTGTCCTGGTCGCCGATCCCGGCACCTCCCCTGGCGTCGCTGACGCGACCCCCGAGGCGAGCCCCGCAACCAGCGCCGACGCGACCCCCGAGGCGAGCCCCGCAACCACCGCCGACGCGACCGGCGGCCCGACGAACGTGGGCCACCCGATGTCCTTCCTCCTCGATCCGGCGACGCTGACCCGCGCCACGATCGAACAGCCCGACGTGTGGCTTCCCGTCGTCGATCCGTCCGGCAAGTTCGCGGCCTTCTGGTCGGGCACCGTCAGCCGGGCCACGGAGGTCGACGACTGGCAGCCTGCCGAGGGCTCGCTCGTCCTCTCGCCGTGGTCGGACGGCACCACCGCGGCCCCGACATCGCCGGCCCCGACCGACGACGCCACCGCATCGCCGGACGAGAGCCCCGCGGCGGCGCCGGCACTGGGGCCTGTCGGCAATCACACGGAGCTGGTCCCGGGACCGGTCGCGGCATTCCGGACGAACTTCGACCCGACCGGCTCGCGCCTCGCGGTGTGGGTGGGTGACACGATCGATGGCGACGTCGGGCGGCTCCATCTCGTCGTCCTCGACCCGAGCACCGGTGGCGTCGACGAGAGCGTCGCGCCGCTGCCGGGCGTGCCTGCGCTGCGCCGGTTCTCGATCGACCGAGGGCGCCTGGCGTGGGTGACCCCGAGCGGCCAGGACGGCCAGGACAGCTCCGTGCAGGTCCTCGGCTGGTCCGGCAACGAGTTCGGCGAGATGCACGGCATCCCCGCCAAGCAGATGTACCTGGTCCGCTAGGACGGTTTCGCCCCCACCCGGAGACGCCGGGATGGGCTACGCTGCGCCCGAATGCGACCCAGCGGGACGGTCGCAAGGGCGGCGCTCACCGCGGTCCTTGCGCTCGGCGCGCTGCCAGGGCTCGTCGGCTCTCATGAGCCGAGTCAGGACCGGCCTGTCGATGCAGCGTTGTTCGAACCAGTCAACCTTGCGTCCACGCGTGACCGGCAGAGCATCGGGCAGATCCTCCCCGACGCCGACGGTCAGTCGGCCGGCGCCCTCGACCTCCTCGATTCGTTCGTCGAGCTCGACACCTCGACGCCCCAGGCCCCGGACGATCGCGCCCAGCCTGCGCTCAAGGCCGTCTCGGCCGGCTGGAGCTGGAAGGCGCCGAGGTACTCGCTGAGCGGGACGGCCTCGTTCTACGACAACGGGACCACGGCGATGCGCGACGTCCCCCGCGGCACCACGATCGTGATCTGCGGCAACGGCGGCTGCATCGAGCGGATCGTCACCGACTACGGGCCGTCGAAGGCCGGCGGCCGGCTCATCGACATGTACCGCCCGGACTTCTTCGCGATCTGCGGCTGCGGCTGGTGGTCCGGGACGACGCAGGTGACCGTCAAGGTCTACTGAGCCGGCCGCGAGGCGGCGATCCTGCCAGAACGTCACCAAGTGACGGTTGCGCGCGACTTGGCGGCGCGACGACGCCAGATCCCCACCAGCTGACGCGTATCGGCCCGATGACCCTTCCGGCCTGCCAGATCACCACAACCCGGTGCTTCGGCAAGCGCGGAGAGCAGCTGCACGTTCGGAGCACTGGCAGGATCGACGGCAATCCCCGCACGGTGCGCGTGCGGAAGTGGCGGGACCGTGCCGAAGCGCCAGTGGGCGGCGATCTGGCAGGACGCCCGGCGCCGTCGCGCGGGCTACACTCGGCTTCGACCTTCGTGCCCGGCCACGCGAGCCGGTGATGGGCCCAGAGAGGCCGGGAGGCGCTGGTGAACGGTCGCCGCATCATGACCGCGGACGAGATCCGCCGAGCGGTGATTCGCATCTCCCACGAGATCGTCGAGAAGCAGGCCGGCACGTCCGGGCTCGTGCTCGTCGGCATCCAGCGCCGCGG
>DASSHR010000374.1:0-1424 GCA_035692745.1 Candidatus Limnocylindrales bacterium
GTGGGGTCGACGTGACCGCCGGGCCGGTCGAGGCGACCGCGACGGCCTGGCCGCAGCTGTCGACCGGCAGCGCGTCCGCGGAGGCCGTGAAGCGCAGCGCCGAGGTGGGAGCCCAGCCCCGGTCCACGCCCGGCTCGCCGATGTAGACCTCGAGCCAGCCGCCATCGGCGGACTTCGCGGTGACCAGCATCTGCGCGCCGGATTGCACCTTCGCGACGACCGTGCCGGTCTCGGGGCAGGACACGAGCGCGAGCTCCTGGGGAGGTGGGCTCGACAGCGCACCGGTCGCGACGACGGCGCCGCCCGTCACGACGCCCGCGAGCAGCCCCGTCCCGATCGCCAGCGTAGCGGGTTGCGTCAGGAGCCCGGACAGGAAGCTCACGTTTGGCGGCCCGCTACTGCTTGATCGTCATGGAGCCGACGTCGCTGATGGCGCGGTAGCCATCGCCCGTGGCGGTCGTGAAGAACGAGAAGCCGGTGTTGGGCTCGAGCGAGACCGTGGCGATCTTCACGTCCTTGCCGTCGACGAAACCGTCGTCGACCGTTGCCTCGCGCAGGTCGCCGCTCGTCCCCGTCCACAGGAACAGCGAGCCGTCCGTATCCGGTGGCGTCTCGAAGATGATCTGGTACGTCCCCGGCGCCACCGCGTCCGCGTACAGCAGGCGGATGTCGTCGGTCCTCGGCGGGCTCGTGGCGATCGGCTGGCCGAGGTCGATGATGCCGATGATCCCGGTCGGGCAGAACGAGGGCGCCGGAACCACGGCGCACTTCGCGAAGCTGGTGCCCGGATCGAGCTCGAAGACGCTCGAATCGAAGTCAACGCCATCGATGATCGGCGTCTCGGGTGGGGGCGTGCCCGTCGGCGGGTCGCCGAGGTCGACGGTGTCGTCGGTCGGCATCGGATCGACGCCTGGCGGCGGTGGGCTCGGCAGCTGGCTCGGCTGGTTCTGGTCGACCCCCGGGTAGGCCGTGCCGGGAAGCCTTGGACGCGGATCCGGAATCCGGCCGCCGGCGAACGCCCACGCCGCGGAGATCCAGCCGCCGTTGCGAGCGAGCGCCGCGCGCTCGACGTCCGCGGCGGGCCACCAGCCGCCCTTGTAGCCGGCCCACGAATGCCCGATCGGATCCATCACCCAGTACGCCGGCTTGCCGTCCGGCCCGCTCTCGGTGAACGCATCGACGTACACCGCGTGCCCGCCGGTGAAGCTCGCCTGGAGCCGCACGCCGATCGGGACCTCGCCGTAGTCGAGGCTCAGGACCACGCCGGCGCCGGCGTACGACAGGGCGCGCAGCTGGAGCGCCGTGAGGGAGCCGTGCAGGACCTTCACGCGCCAGCCCTTCTCGAGGGCTTCGTTGAGGTTGTCGAAGTTGGTGCCGCCCTCCTGCCTCGACTGGAGCGAGCGCAGCTGCGATCCGGTGGTCAC
>DASSHR010000375.1:0-3279 GCA_035692745.1 Candidatus Limnocylindrales bacterium
GCTGCTGTGGCTCTGGCTGAAGAAGACCCGCACCGGCATGGTCATCCGCGCCGGCGTCGACGACCGCGCGATGGTCTCGGCGCTCGGCGTCAACATCCAGCTCACGTTCGCGATCGCGTTCGCGATCGGGTCGGCGCTCGCGGGGCTCGGCGGCGTGATCGGCGGCTCGTTCGCGAGCCTCGCGCCGGGCGTCGACGCCAACTGGTTGCTCTATTCGCTCGTCGTAGTGATCATCGGCGGGATGGGGTCACTCGGCGGTGCGGCCATCGGCGCGCTCCTGCTCGGCATCACGACCAACTTCGCGGCCGCGTACCTCCCCTCGAACTACACCTACTACTCGATCATCTTCACGTTCGTGCTGGTCGCGATCGTGCTCGCGGTGCGGCCGCTCGGGCTGTTCGGGAGGCCCGAATGAGTCGCGTGACGCCGGATCGGGTCGTCGGTGTCGCGGCCCTCGTCCTTGCCGTGCTCGCCCCGCTCTACCTGTCGAGCTACTGGGTCGGGACGCTCCTCACCCAGATGCTCTTCCTGGGGATCGTGGCTGCGAGCCTGATCTTCCTCTCGGCCTACGGCGGCATGGTGTCGCTCGGGCAGGTGGCGATCTACGGCATCGCCGGTTTCGTCGTCGGCAACGTCACGACGAACGGCAACACGAAGGGCCTGAACCTGGGGTGGAACCCGTGGTGGGGCGTGGTGCTCGGCCTCGCGATCGCGGTCGCCGCCGCGCTCCTCTTCGGCGCGCTCGCGAGCCGGAGCGTCGGCATCTACTTCCTGATGATCACGCTCACCTACTCCGTGATCGCCAACCTGACCTTCGGCCAGGTGACCGACGTCTCGGGCTTCGGAGGCATCAGCGGCATCCCTGCGCCGAAGCACATCGGCCCCGTCGACGCCCACTCGAACCGGCTGTACTACGTCGCGCTCGGGGTCGCGCTCGCCGTGTACATCCTGCTGCGCTACATCTCGCGAACGCCCTTCGGCCTGACGCTGCAGGGGCTGCGCGACGACCCCGTCCGCATGTCGTCGCTCGGCTACAACGTCATGCTCCACCGGACGATCGCGTTCGCGTTCGCCGGCTTCGTCGCCGGCGTCGGCGGTGTCCTCTTCGTCTGGTGGAACGGGCACATCGACCCTGCGTCGATCGACCTCAGCGCGACGATCGACGTGCTCGTGATCGCCGTCGTCGGCGGCCTCTACCGCATCGAGGGCGCGTGGGTCGGCGCGCTCTTCTTCGTGGTCATCAACAACTACTCGCAGCAGATCAGCTTCATCGGGCCGCGGTTCCACACGCTGATCGGCGCGATCTTCCTGGTGATCGTGCTCGTGTCGCCCGGCGGCCTCGTCGGCCTCTGGGACCGCGCGGTCGCGCTCTCGCCGTTCCGGCGCCGGGGCCCGACGGACCGAAACCCCATCGAAGCCGGCCAGGTGGAGCCTAGTGTCTGAAAGGAGGCGCTGACAGACCGACTCCGCGCATGGCGCAAGACCTAACCCCCCAGAGTTCGTCCACATCAACCGGTTGTGAAAGGAGGAGGGCATCGGAATGCGTGCTCTCAGAAGCAGGTGGAAGCTGATCCCGCTCGCCGGCGCCGTGATCGTCGCGGCGGCGGCGGTGGCGGCGACGGCGACCGCCCGCAACAGCGCGTCGCCGATCAGGATCGCCGTGCTGTCCGACTGTCAGGGCGCCTTCGGGTCGTTCGACAATCAGGACATGGCAGGCGTCGTGACGGCGATGGTGCAGTACGCCGGAGCGAAGGCGAAGAACCCGAACAAGCCGCGTGACGGCTGGGTCGGCGGGCAGATCAACGGTCACCCGTTGAAGCTCGTCGGGATCGGCTGCTCGAACGATCGCGCCGACACTGCGATCAAGGAGACGAAGCGGCTGATGGAGCAGCTGAAGGCCGACATCATGATCGGCCCGCTGTCCGGTGACGAGTCGATCGCCGTCGCGAACTACGCCAAGCAGCATCCGACGAAGACGTTCGTCGACGGGGCTGCGGGCGCGCAGGACACCACGCTGAAGGTGCGGGCGAAGAACTTCTTCCGCTTCAACGGCGACGGTGCGCAGTGGAACGCCGGCCTCGGCGACCTCGCGTACAACAAGCTCGGCTGGAAGACGGCTGCCGTCGTCGCGGACGACTACTCGTTCGCGTGGACGTCGGCTGCCGGCTTCGTCGCCGAGTTCTGCGCGGTCGGCGGCAAGGTGACGAAGCGGGTCTTCCCGCCGCTGAACACGACGGACTACTCGTCGTACGCGCAGCAGATGCCGACGAACGTCGACGGTACCTTCGTCGCGGTCGGCGGCGCGGGCCTGATCCCGTTCCTGAAGGCGTACGAGCAGGCGCACGGCCCGATCGACGGCAAGAAGTTCATCGGCAACCTCTTCTGGGGGACGCCCGGCCAGTTCGAGCAGCTCTCGAGCCGTGTGGCCGGCGCGTACGTCGGTGGTGCCGGCACGGCCGGTGACCTCGCGACGCCGGCCGCGCAGGCGTACAACAAGATGGTCGGCAAGGTCTTCAAGCAGATCCCGCCGTTCGGCGCCGCGGCACCGCAGGCGTCGTCGACGTTCACGTTCGGCTACTACGTGAACACGTGGGGCCTGCTGGCGGGCCTGAAGGCCGTCAAGGGCAACATCTCCGGCGGCCAGAAGAAGCTGCAGGCGGCGATCGGGAAGGTCAAGCTCCGCACGCCGTACGGCCCGGTGCACCTGGACAAGAACCGCCAGGCGGTCATCCCGGTCTACTACCAGCAGCTCTACCTGAAGAACGGGAAGCTGGCCGTGAAGACGGTCGGGTACATCCCGGGCGTCGACCAGTCGTTCGGCGGCACGTTCACGTCGAAGACACCGCCGCCGGGACGTAATTTCCCGGCCTGCGTCAAGCGGAACCTGCCGTGGATCGGGCACACGCAGGTGCCCAAGGTGACCGGCTAGCGCTTGACCCGGACGGTCGCATCCGCGAGCGCCGAGCCGATCCTCCGCCTGCGGGGGATCGGCCGGCGCTACGGCGGCCTCCACGCCGTCCGTGACGTCGACCTCGACGTCGCGGACGGCGAGCGGAGGGCGATCCTCGGCCCGAACGGGGCCGGGAAGACGACGCTGTTCAACGTCATCTCGGGCGACGTCCCGCCGACGGCCGGGGCGATCGAGTTCCTCGGCACCGACGTCAGCATGCTGCCCCCGCGGGCGCGGACGAAGCTCGGCATGGGCCGGACGTACCAGAAGTCTCGTTCGTTCCTCGGCCTCTCGGTCGAGGACAACATCTACCTCGCGCTGCTCGGTGT
>DASSHR010000376.1:0-1902 GCA_035692745.1 Candidatus Limnocylindrales bacterium
CGGTGCTCGAGGCCCGGCGTGCCCGGCACGGCCCAGGGGCGGGCGAGGGTCTCCGGGTCGCGCGAGTACGGGTAGAAGCCCTCGCGCTCCGTGCGGTTCTGGACGGCGATCTCGGGCAGGTCGTCGGGGTTCGGGATCCGCCACGGCTCCGCGCCGCTGGCGAGGAACGCGTCCGACATGAACGCGACGGGGGTCATGTACTTGAGCGCGAGCCGCCACGCCTCGACCGCGTACTGGAAGCACTCGCCGGGCGTCGCCGGGGCAACGATCGGGACGGGCGAGTCCGAGTTGCGCCCGAACATGATCTGCAGCAGGTCCGCCTGCTCGTTCTTCGTGGGCATGCCGGTCGACGGGCCGGCACGCTGCACGTCGACGACGACGAGCGGCAGCTCGACCATGACTGCGAGGCCCATCGCCTCGCTCTTGAGCGCGATGCCCGGACCGGATGAGGCTGTCAGGCCCATCGCGCCGCCGTAGGCCGCGCCGATGGCGGCCCCGATCGCCGCGATCTCGTCCTCGGCCTGGAACGTCTTGACCCCGAAGTTCTTGTAGCCCGCAAGCTGGTGGAGGATGTCCGAGGCCGGGGTGATCGGATAGGAGCCGTAGAAGAGGTCGCGGCCGGCGAGTCGCGACGCCGCCACGAAGCCCAGGGCGGCTGCCTCGTTGCCGGTGATGTTCCGGTAGTGGCCGGCCGGCAGCTTCGCGGGCGGGACGATGTACCGCTCGTGGAAGATCTCGGTCGTCTCGCCGAAGTTGTAGCCCGCCTTGAGCGCGCGCTTGTTGCCTTCGGCGATCTCCGGGCGCTTCGAGAACTTCTCGTCGATCCACTTGGTCGTGGCGGCCATGTCACGCTCGTAGAGCCAGAACATCAGCCCCAGCGCGAAGAAGTTCTTCGTCAGGTCGACCTGCTTGTTCGTCAGGCCAAGCCCTTCGAGGGCGCGCGAGTTCAGCGTGGAGACCGGAACGGCGAAGACGTTCCACTGCTTGAGTGAGCCGTCGCTGAGCGGGTTGCTCGCGTAGCCGACCTTCGTGAGGTTCTGGCTCGTGAACGCGTCCTCGTTGACGATCAGCGCGCCACCGGCAGGCAGCTCGCCGAGGTTCGCCTTGAGCGCCGCCGGGTTCATGGCGACGAGCACGTCCGGGGCGTCGCCCGGCGTATGGATCTCGGTCGACGAGAAGCTCAGCTGGAAGCCGGAGACACCCGGCAGCGAGCCGGCAGGGGCGCGGATCTCGGCCGGGTAGTCCGGGAACGTCGAGATGTCGTTGCCGAACGTCGCGGCGGTCCGGGTGAACTGCGTGCCGGTGAGCTGCATGCCGTCGCCGGAATCGCCGGCGAACCGGATCGTGACCCGCTCGAGCTGCTTCTGTTCGGGTGTTTCGCGCGGTGGTGCTTCGGTGCTCACGCGCCCTCCGTGGCGTCCATCAGCTGGTGGGGCCGCGGCGGGAGGTTCAGGAGCTCCTCCGGGAATGCCTCGGCGAGGTACTTGAGAACGTCGACGGGCCGGACCACGCCGACGAGGTTGCCCGCCTCGTCGACCAGCGGCACGTTCCGGAACTTGCCGGTCTGCATGAGCTCGATCGCGCGCCGGATCGGCTGATCCAGGTGGAGCGTGTTCGGGTGATCGACCATGAGCTGCTCGACGGGCCGCGCGAGATCGGCGCCGGCCCCCGTCAGCCGGCCGAAGATGTCACGCTCGGTCAGCACCCCGAGAAGCTTGCCGCCCGCATCGACGACGAAGACGGAATCGGCGATCCCGGTGGCACGGATGAGGTCGAGGCACGCCTGGAGCGAGGTGCCCGGCGCGACGGTCAGCGGCTCGCGGCCGCTCAGCTGCTTGAGCTTCTCGTCGATGAGGCCGGGAACGCGCGATACGACGGCGCGCTCGGTGAGGTCGGTCACGC
>DASSHR010000377.1:0-1618 GCA_035692745.1 Candidatus Limnocylindrales bacterium
GTGAGCTTCCATCGCGGGCTCGCGCTCGGCGCGCTCGTCGGTGCCGCCATCGCCGGCTCGACGCTCTGGAGCCGAATGTCGCGCCGCGCGGCCGAATCTAGCGAGCCCATCGGTGTCGTTACGCGCGAGGAGCCGCGACCGTCCGACGGCCGATGAACCCTCCGATACGCCTGGCCGCCGCGATCGTGGTCGCGGTGGTTGCAGCTTGCGAGACCACGACACCGTCGACGGTGCCGAGCTCGACGACAACCCTCCCGACGAGCGGACCGTCGCTCGGCGCCGCCGGATCTCCGCCACCGATCGCCTCGGTCGCGCCCTCTCCGACGAGCGCGCCGACCTCGATTCCGGGCGCGGATCCCATCAACCCAGGTCCCTCTCTGGCACGCGCATCGAGCCCGATGGCCCAGGCGCGCGAGCTCCACGCGGCGGTCCTGCTGCCCGATGGGCGGGTCATGGTCGTCGGCGGTCGCCAGTTCGACTTCGGGGCCGACAGCAGCGTGGTCGACGAATCGCTGTCGAGCGTCGAGTTCTTCGATCCCGCGTCCGGCACCTGGACGGCCGGGCCCTCGCTCCATCGATGGCGCGAGCGCCTTTCGGCCGTCGTGCTCGACGACGGTCGCGTCCTTGTGGTCGGCGGGCGCGAAGGCGTCGGCGACACCGCGATGGATACCGACCCGACCGCAGAGACGTTCGATCCGGCGACCAACGCCTGGACGGTCATCCGGAACGTGCCGTTCCACGTCACCGACGCGATCGCCCTCGAGAGCGGCAACGTCCTGACCATCGGCCATTTCCTCAACCACTCCGCAAGCCAGGCGCGTTCGAGCGTCTATCACCCGAAGACCGGCGAGTTCGGCCCGGTCCGAACGATCAGCGGCGTGTCCATCGACCCCGCGGCGACGCGGTTGCATGACGGGCGAGTCCTGGTCGCCGGCGGGCTGCGCGGGTACGGCGAGGGCGAGCCCGAGCCGCGAGCGGAGGCGGCGATCTACGACCCCGCGAGCGCCTTCTGGACGCAAATCGAGTCGATGCCGAACCCGCAGCTCGACCACGCGATCGCGACGCTCACCGACGGCCGCGCGATCGTGCAGGGTGGTGGCGCGGCGGAGCTGTTCGACCCCACGACCGGGCATTGGTCGCTCGGCGCCGAGCCCGCCTCGTTCCGCGGCAACACGAGTCTCGTGGTCACGGGTGGCCGCGTCCTCGCCATCGGCGCATCGAGTGGCTACCTCTACTCGGCACCGATCATCGAAGCCTTCGACACGGCCGATGGCACGTGGGCGACCGTCACGGCCTTCCCGGTCATCGACTCGATGACCACCACGGTCCTCACCGACGGCCGGGTCCTGATCGCCGGTGGCACCCTCGAATGCCGCTTCGGGCAGGCATGCGACAACGTCCGCGTCCTGCCGAATGCGTGGCTCCTCGATCCTGCCGATCTCCCCTGACGGCCGAGGCGCGACCGGCGCTCGGCTACCATGCCGCCGATGCAGCGCATCGACCCCGAGCACGATCCGCGGATCACATGGCTGCCTGCCGCCGAGATCCGGAAGCGCTACCTCGACTACTTCGAGGAGCGCGGCCACACGATGGTGCCCAGCTCCAGCCTCGTGCCCGC